>CAXTUQ010000153.1:0-10789 GCA_964247405.1 uncultured Acetobacteraceae bacterium | reverse complement strand
CGCATGGTCGCGTTCTTCGAGGGCGCCGGCGCCGGGGAGGCGGCGGGCTACGGCTTCAACGGCGTGCCGCGGGAGCCGAAGGGGGCACGCGACCGCTATCGCCGGGCGCGCGAGGCCCGGGCGCGGGCCGCCGAAGCGGTAGGGAGCTAGGCGATGCTGGTGCTCGACCATGACCGGGCCGGCGGCTACTGGGGCGCGGTCTATGCCTTCACCGCCATACGCGGCCTGCGGGTGGTGATCGACGGCCCCGTGGGCTGCGAGAACCTGCCGGTGACGGCGGTGCTGCACTACACGGACGGCCTGCCGCCGCACGAGCTGCCCGTGGTCGTCACCGGGCTGTCCGAGGACAACCTGTCGATGGACGGCACGGAGGGCGCGCTGCGCCGGGCGGCGGCGACCGGCGACGTGGACATGCCGTCCGTGGTCGTGACCGGCAGCATTGCGGAGATGATCGGCGGCGGGGTCACGCCCGAGGGCAGCAACCTGCTCCGCTTCATCCCGCGCACCATCGACGAGGACCAGTGGCAGGCGGCGGACCGGGCGATCTACTGGCTGTGGACCGAGTTCGGCGCGAAGCGGGCGAAGCCGAAGCCGCGCGCCCCCCGCGCGCCCGGCGTAAAGCCGCGGGTCAACATCATCGGCCCCATCTACGGCACCTTCAACATGCCGTCCGACCTGGCCGAGATCCGCCGGTTGGTCGAGGGCGTCGGCTGCGAGATCAACCTGGTGTTCCCGCTCGGCGCGCACATCGAGGACGTGGCCCGGCTGCCGGACGCCGACGTGAACATCTGCCTGTACCGCGAGTTCGGCCGGCAGCTTTGCGAGGAGCTGGACCGCCCGTACTTGCAGGCGCCCATCGGCCTGTTCGCCACGACCAACTTCCTCCGCAAGCTGGGCGAACTGACCGGCATCGACCCCGAGCCGTTCATCGAGGCGGAGAAGCACACGACGATCAAGCCGGTGTGGGACCTGTGGCGCAGCGTCACCCAGGACTTCTTCGCCACCGCGAGCTTCGCCGTGGTGGCGACCGACACCTATGCGCGGGGCCTCCGCGGCTTCCTGGAGGGCGAGCTGGGAATCCCCTGCACCTTCAGCTTCAGCCGCACGGCGGGCGCGAAGCCCGACAACGCGGCCGTCCGCGCCGCCATGCGCCAGTCGCCGCCCTTCGTCCTGTACGGCTCCTACAACGAGAGAATGTATGCGGCGGAGCAGGGCGCGCGCTGCATGTATATCCCGGCTTCCTTCCCCGGCGCCGTGGTCCGCCGGGCCACTGGGACACCGTTCATGGGCTACGCGGGCGCGACCTACCTCGTCCAGGAATTCTGCAACGCCCTGTTCGACGCGCTGTTCCACATCCTGCCGCTCAGCACGGACATGGACCGGGTGGACCCGACGCCGGTGGCGGCCTCCGAGTGGAACGCCGGGCCGTGGGACGACAACGCGGTGGCGCTCTTGGACCAGCACGTCGAGGCCGAGCCGTTCCTGCTGCGCATCTCCGCCGCCAAGCGGGCGCGGGACCGGGTGGAGCAGGACGCGAAGCGGGCGCGGGAGGGCCGGGTCACGGCGGCGCGCGTGGAGCAATCGCTGGCCGCGATGGCCGCGGGACGGGCGGCGTGAAGCGGGGCGGCGTGAGCGCCAAGCGCGACAAAGCCGGACGCCAGGCGTCCGGGCAAAACACATCCGGCGGGCGCTGCCTGCCGGACGGTGGCTGTGGCGTGCGCCACGGCGAAAACCCTGCCGCACGGGAGGTGTGCGGCCACAGCAGGAAAAGGAGGTTCCAACCATGTCTGACGTCAACATGCGGGCCAGTTCGAGTTCGGGCCTGACCGACTCGGAGGCGCGCGAGTTCCACAGCATCTTCGTCACCAGCTTCATCGTCTTCACGGTGGTCGCGATCATCGCGCACTTCCTGGTCTGGCAGTGGCGCCCGTGGCTGCCCGGGCCGAACGGCTATCCCGGCCAGCAGACGATGCTGGACGGCGTGATGTTCGTGAAATCATTCCTGGCATAGGGGAGACCACCAATGTGGCGTGTATGGCTGCTTTTTGATCCGCGTCGCGTGCTGGTCGCGCTGTCCGTGTTCCTGTTCGTGCTGGCCCTGCTGATCCACTTCATCCTGCTCAGCACGAGCCGGTTCAACTGGCTGGAAGGCCCCGTCCGGGGCGGCAACGCGGCCCAGTTGGCGCCGCTGCCGCAAGCGGCGCCCAGGTAACGCCAACCGCAACCCAAGCCGTGGCAGTGGACGGCGCCGGGCCATCCTGGCGCCATCCACCGCCCGCACCACGCTTCTGACCAAAGGGTTTCACCATGGCGATGCTCACGTTTGAGGAGAAATACCGCGTCCGCGGCGGCACCCTGGTCGGCGGCGACTTGTTCGATTTCTGGGTTGGCCCGTTCTACGTGGGCTTCTTCGGCGTCACGTCGATCTTCTTTTCGGCGCTCGGGACCGCGTTGATCATCTACGGCGCGGCGATCGGCGGCGATTGGAACATCTGGCGCATCAACATAGCCCCCCCGGACATCCGCTACGGCCTGGGCTTCGCGCCGCTCAGGGAGGGCGGGCTGTGGCAGATCATCACGATCTGCGCCATCGGCGCCTTCGTGTCCTGGGCGCTGCGCCAGGTCGAGATCAGCCGCAAGCTCGGCATGGGCTACCACGTCCCGTTCGCTTTCAGCGTCGCGATCTTCGCCTACGTCGCGCTGGTCGTGATCCGGCCGGTGCTGATGGGCGCCTGGGGGCACGGCTTCCCGTACGGCATCCTGAGCCACCTCGATTGGGTGTCCAACACGGGCTATCAGTACCTGCACTTCCATTACAACCCGGCGCACATGCTGGCGGTGTCGTTCTTCTTCACCACGACGCTGGCGCTGTCGCTGCATGGCGCGCTGGTGCTGTCGGCGGCGAACCCGCCCAAGGGCCAGGCGGTGAAGACGGCGGAGCACGAGAACACGTTCTTCCGCGACACCATCGGCTGGTCCATCGGCACGCTCGGCATCCACCGGCTGGGCCTGTTCCTGGCGCTCTCCGCCGGGTTCTGGAGCGCCGTGTGCATCATCATCAGCGGACCGTTCTGGACCCGCGGCTGGCCGGAATGGTGGGGCTGGTGGCTCAACCTGCCGATCTGGCGATAACGAAGGGCCCAACTTAGGGGGAGTGAGCGAAACCATGGCTGAGTACCAGAACCTGTTCACCCGCGTCCAGGTCCGCGGACCCGTCTATGCCGGGGTGCCCGTCACCGGCACCAGTTGGACCCGGTCAGGCAAGCCGTTCTACATCCACCTGTTCGGCGTGCTGGGCGACGCGCAGGTCGGCCCGCTCTACTTGGGCATCACCGGCGTCGCCTCCTTGATCTGCGGCTTCATCGCGTTCGAGATCATCGGCCTCAACATGTGGGCGTCGGTGGATTGGGACCCGGTGCAGTTCATCCGGCAACTGCCGTGGCTGGCGCTGGAGCCGCCGCCGCCGGGCTACGGCCTGCACTTGCCGCCGCTGGGGCAGGGCGGCTGGTGGCTGCTGGCCGGGTTCTTCCTCACGGCGTCGATCCTGCTGTGGTGGACGCGTGTGTACCTGCGGGCGAAAGCGCTCGGCATGGGGACCCATGTCGCCTGGGCGTTCGCGTCGGCTATCTGGCTTTACTTGGTGCTGGGCTTCATCCGGCCGCTGCTGATGGGAAGCTGGGGAGAGGCGGTGCCGTTCGGCATCTTCCCGCACCTCGATTGGACGGCGGCGTTCTCCATCCGCTACGGCAACCTGTTCTACAACCCGTTCCACATGCTTTCCATCGTGTTCCTATACGGCTCGACGCTGCTGTTCGCCATGCACGGCGCGACCGTGCTGGCCATCAGCCGCTTCGGGGCGGAGCGGGAGTTGGAGCAGATCATCGACCGCGGCACCGCGTTCGAGCGGGGCACGCTGTTCTGGCGCTGGACCATGGGCTGGGCCGCCTCGGCCGAGAGCATCCACCGCTGGGCCTGGTGGTTCGCGATGCTGACGACGATCACCGGCGGCATCGGCATCCTGCTGACCGGCACGGTCGTGGACAACTGGTTCCTGTGGGGCGTGAAGCACGGCATCGCACCTAGCTATCCGCCCGTTTGGGGCCAGGTGGTTGATCCGTTGGTGACGCAAGGAGCGGTTCGATGATTCCCGGCATGAAGCTTGGCTTGGGCCTGGTCGGCGCGGTGGGCGCGTCCCTGCTCGGGATCGCGATGATCTCCGAGTTCCAGTTGCCGCCCATCGAGTCCGTGCAGCGCGGCTTCCGCGGGGTCGCGATGGAGACGAACTACAACGAGAAGCAGCTCGCCACCTACCTGGCCAAGAACAAGGTGCCGGGGTCGCTGCCGGACGCGCCGTCGTCCGGGCCGAAGGCGGGGGTGGTCTACAAGAACGTGCAGGTGCTGGGCGACCTCAGCGTCGGCCAGTTCACCCGTCTCATGGTGTCGCTGACCAGTTGGGTGGCGCCGAAGCAGGGCTGCGCCTACTGCCACAACACCGCCAACATGGCCGAGGACAACCTCTACACCAAGATCGTGTCCCGGCGCATGGTCCAGATGACGCAGAACATCAACGCCAACTGGCAGCCGCACGTCCAGCAGACCGGCGTGACCTGCTACACCTGCCACCGCGGCAACCCCATCCCGAGCAACGTGTGGTTCAACGATCCCGGCCCGAAGACGCCGGGCGGCATGATGGTCTCGGCGGGGCCGACCACGGGCAAGAACATCGTGGCGCGGAACGCGGACAACGATTCGCTGCCCTTCGACCCGTTCACCCCGTACTTGGAGAAGGATTACCCGATCCGCGTTCAGGGCGAACAGGCGCTGCCCGGCGACAACCGGCACTCGATCAAGGAGGCCGAGTGGACCTGGGCGCTGATGATGCACTTCTCCCAGTCGCTCGGCGTGAACTGCACCTATTGCCACAACAGCCGCTCCTTCAGCGACTGGAGCCAGAGCACGCCGCAGCGCGTGTCGGCCTGGTACGGCATCCGGATGGTGCGGGACCTCAACAACGACTACCTGAAGTCGCTCACCAACGCTTGGCCGGCCAACCGGCTGGGCACCGCGGGCGACGCGCCGAAGCTTGCCTGCGCCACCTGCCACCAGGGCGTGTTCAAGCCGCTTTACGGCGTGAGCATGCTGAAGGACTTCCCATCGCTGGCGCATCCCGGCGGGGCAGGGGTCGCCTACCTCAACGCCGCCTGGACTCCGCCTACAGGCTCGATGGAGCAGGCCAAGCCCGGGGACCAAGGAAAGGCCCCCGAGTAGGGTCGGCAAGGGGCGCGGCCGGCTCGGCCGCGCCCCATCCGCGTTCCGGCCTTGCTGGCCTTCGATCCCTCCCTATCCTATCCAACTCACGCAGGAAATTTCGCCGTGCGGGTTGCGATGCGTCGCCCGTTATGCGACCGCTTCCGCGGGAATTGGTTTCGACGAAGGGCAGGGGTCGTGCATGGACAGCATGGAAGTCAACAAGGCGGTTGCCGCGTTCCTGATCGCGGGCATCGCCTTCATGGGGTCCGGGCTGATCAGCGACGCGCTGGTGCACCCGAAGGCCATCAAGGGCACCGCGATCAAGATTGACCTGCCCAGCGAGCAGACCGCCGCCGCCGCGCCTGCGGAAGCCGAGCCGCCTATTGCCGCCCTGCTCGTTTCCGCCGATCCCGGCCGCGGCGAGGCGGGCGTCAAGAGCGCCGGCTGCGTCGCGTGCCACAGCTTCAACGAGGGCGGCAAGGCCGGCGTCGGCCCCAACCTGTATGGCGTCGTCGGCGGGCCGCACGGCCACATGGAGGGCTACGCCTACTCCGCGGCGATCAAGGGCAAGGAAGGGCCTTGGACTTATGACGAGCTGAACGAGTGGCTGAAGAAGCCCAGCGCCTACGCGCCCGGCACCAAGATGAGCTATGCCGGCCTGTCGGACCCGAAGAAGCGGGCCGACATCATCGACTACCTGCACACGCTGGCCAAGGACCCGGTGCCGTTCCCGCCGGCCCCGGCGAATGCCGATGCCGGCGCGCCCAAGGCGGCCGTCGCCAATGCCTCCCCCAACCCGGCGCCGGGCGGCGCTCCGGCCGCCGGGGCGGATGCCGTGGCCCTGCTGGCCTCCGCCAACACCGATGCCGGCAAGTCCGACACGACGAAGCTGGGCTGCATCGCCTGCCACAGCTTTACGGAGGGCGGCAAGAATGGCGTGGGTCCCAACCTCTACGGCGTGGTGGGCGCGCCGCGTGCGCATCACGAGGGCTACGCCTACTCCGCCGCGCTGAAGGGCAAGGAAGGCGACTGGACCTATGCGGAGCTGGACAAGTGGCTGACGAAGCCGAGCGCCTACGCCCCCGGCACCAAGATGAGCTTCGCCGGCATTGCCGATCCCAAGGTGCGGGCGGACGTCATTGCCTATCTCCGCTCGCTGTCGGCCAACCCGGAGCCGCTGCCCACGGCTGACGCGGCCAAGCAGCCGGGCTGACGCTGCCGCGGCGCAACGCGACCCGCCGGGTCCAGGTTGGCGCGTTCGAGGTCTCGACGCGGGGGGTATCCCGCTTCGACCTGCGCGACCCGTACCACGTCGCGCTCAGCCTGTCCTGGCCGGGCTTCGCGCTTGCGGCCTTGCTGGCGGAGGTCGCGGTCAACGTCCTGTTCGCCTTGCTTTACCTCGTGCAGCCAGGCGCCGTCGCCAATGCGCGGCCGGGGGCATTTGCCGACGCGTTCTTCTTCAGCCTCGAAACCCTGGCCACCGTCGGCTACGGCACGATGTCGCCCGGCACGACCTATGGCCACGTCGTTTCGGCATTCGAGATCCTCACCGGCATGGCGCTGACCGCGGTTCTCACGGGCCTGCTGTTCGTCCGGTTTTCCCGGCCGAAGTCCAAGGTCCTCTACTCGACCCGCGCCGTCGTCGCCATGCATAACGGCCAGCCCACGCTGATGCTGCGGCTGGGCAATGGACGGCTCACGCTGCTGACGCAAATGAAGGCGCGGCTTGGCATCCTCCTGTCCGAAGAAACCAGCGAAGGCCAGGTGTTCCGGCGTGTGCACGACCTCGCCCTGCGCAGCGCGGACATGCAGGTGTTCGTGCTGACCTGGACGCTGATGCACGCCATCGACGCGTCCAGCCCGCTGCATGGCTATGACTCCGGGCGCCTCGTGCGCGAGGACGTCCGGCTGTTCCTCTCGATCGATGGGCGGGACCATCGCTGGGCGCGCAAGTCCAGGAGGTGCGGATGTATGGCCCCCACGACATCGTCTTCGGGCAGCGGTTCGTTGACGCCGTCACGCGCGACGCCTCGGGCCATACGACGGCTGACCTCACGCGGCTGGATGGGATGGAGCCTGACCCGGCCTGGACGGGATAGGCTGGCTCGGACACCAGCGCCGTATTGGGCTGGCTTGACAGCGATGGGCGCAGGACCTCAGCATCTTCGACCGATCTTGCAGGACAGGTGATGCACCAGGACAACTCAGAACCCGAAGGCGCGCTCCGTGGCCTCCGGGTCATCGAGATGGGGCAGCTCATCGCCGGGCCGTTCTGCGGCCAGTTGATGGCGGACTTCGGCGCGGAGGTCATCAAGTTGGAGCCGCCGGGCAAGGGCGACCCGATGCGGGAATGGGGGCACGAGAAGCCGCAGGGCGTGTCCTTGTGGTGGTCGGTCATCGCCCGCGGCAAGAAAAGCGTGGAGATCGACGCGCGGCAGCCGGACGGGCAGGCGCTGATCCGCGACCTGGCCGCCGGGAGCGACGTGCTGATCGAGAACTTCCGGCCCGGCACGATGGAGAAGTGGGGGCTGGGCTACGACGCGCTTGCCGCCGTCAACCCGCGGCTGGTGATGATCCGAGTATCCGGTTACGGGCAGACCGGGCCTTACGCGCACAAGGCCGGGTTCGGCGCCATCGGCGAGGCGATGGGCGGGCTGCGCCACGTCGTGGGCGACCCCAGCACGCCGCCGAGCCGCATGGGCATCTCCATCGGTGACACACTGGCGGCCACCTTCGCCTGTTTGGGCGGCATGATGGCGCTTCATGCCCGCGCGCGCACCGGGCGCGGGCAGGTGGTGGACAGCGCGATCTACGAGGCGGTGCTGGCCGTGATGGAGAGCCTGGTCACGGAGTACGCCTACGCCGGCTACGTCCGGGAGCGCACGGGCGCCACCCTGCCGCGCATCGCGCCGAGCAACGTGTATCCCACCCGGGACGGCGCCTACGTGCTGATCGCCGCCAACCAGGACAACGTGTTCCGCCGCCTGGCCGCCGCGATGGGCCGGCCAGAGTTGGCAGAGGACCCGCGCTTTGCCACCCACGACGCCCGCGGCGAGCGTCAGGCGGAGCTGGACGCGCTGCTCGCCGAGTGGACCCTCGGGCAGGACCGCGTGGCCTTGGGCGCGCTGCTGGACGAGGCCGGGGTGCCGCGGGGCGACATCTACCGCGGGGCCGAGATGCTGGAGGACGCGCATTTCAAGGCGCGGGACACCATCGCCCGGGTGATGCACCCGAAGCTGGGGGAGTTGCGGATGCAGGCCCCGGCCCCGCGCCTGTCGGACACGCCGGGGCGCATCCGCGGCGTCGGGCCGGACTTGGGCGAGCACAACGACGCGGTGCTGCGCGGCGTGCTGGGCCTGGACGCGGGGCGGCTCGCGGCGCTGCAGGCGGCCGGGGTGATCGGCCGGGTCCAGCCCCATGCTGCCTGATGTTGTCGAGGTCGTGGAGGTCAGCCCGCGCGACGGGCTGCAGAACGAGGGCCGCCCGGTCGGCACCGCCGACAAGCTGCGCTTGATCGAGAGCCTAATCCGCGCCGGCGTCCGCCGCATCGAGGCGACGAGCTTCGTCCACCCGGCCCGCGTGCCGCAGATGGCGGATGCGGAGGCGGTGATGGCGGGCCTCCCGCGCACGCCGGGCGTGGTGGTCTCGGGCCTCGTGCTCAACCGCCGGGGCGCCGAACGCGCCATCGCCGCCGGGTGCGACGAGCTGACCTTCACCGTCTGCGCCAGCGAGGCCTTCGGCCAGCGCAACCAGGGCCAGACGGTTGAGCAGGGCCTGGCCGCCTGGGCGGAGGTCGCGGCCATGGCCCGCGCCGCCGGGCGCCGCGCCACGGCCATGATCGCCACCGCCTTCGGCTGCCCGTTCGAAGGCGCCGTGGACTCGGCCCGCGTCGAGCACATCGCCCGGCAACTCCTGCGCTCCGGCCCGGCGGAAATCGGCCTGGCCGACACCATCGGCGTCGGCAACCCGCGGCAGGTCATGGACCTGTTCGGGCGGGTGCGGGCGGCTGTCGAGGCTTCCGGAACGGGGCCGGCGTCCATGCGGGCGCATTTCCACAACACGCGCAACACCGGCTACGCCAACGCCTACGCGGCGCTGCTGGCCGGGGCCACAGTGCTGGACAGCAGCGCGGGCGGCATCGGCGGCTGCCCCTTCGCGCCGCGCGCCACCGGCAACATCGCCACCGAGGACCTGCTGTTCCTGCTGGACGGCCTCCGGGTGCGCCACGGCATCGGGCGCGGGGCGGTGGCGGCGCTCGACCCGTGGCTGGCGGACGTGCTGGGCCACGCGGTGCCGGGCCAGCTCGGCAAGACCGACTCCTGGCCGCCGGCGGCTTAGGTTTCCAGGATTCCGGCACGCGGATTGCAGGAATCGCCCCATCGTCAAGCCGGAACAGAGAGCGCAGTTTATGGCCCAACACCGCGTCCCCGCCACGCCCGAAACCATCCGCTGGGGCACGTTCAGCGCCGCCTATCCGCCCGTGCTCACGGTCGAAAGCGGCGACACCGTCGTGCTGGAATGCGTCACGGGGGCGCCGGACGTGATGCCGCCTGCGGATTCCGGCTTCAAGGTGCCCCCGGCGCTCGCCGCCATCCACGCCGCGGAGCCGCCCCGGCTCGGCCCGCACATCCTGACCGGCCCGGTCGCCATTGCCGGCGCCGAGCCGGGCGACACGCTTGAGGTCCGCATCGAGAAGATCGAGCTGGGCGCCGATTGGGGGTTCTGCGGGCATCGTCCGCTTGCCGGCACGTTGCCGGAGGACTTTCCGCACCGATACCTCAGCCACATCGCCATCGACCGCGCTGCCGGCACCTGCCGGATGCCCTGGGGCACCGAGCTGCCGCTGTCGCCGTTCTTCGGCGTGATGGGCGTGGCGCCGCCGCCCGCCTACGGCGCGATCTCCACCAAGGAGCCGCGGGAGCACGGCGGCAACCTGGACAACAAGGAGGTCGGCGCCGGGTCCACGCTGTTCCTGCCGGTCTGGGTGCCGGGCGCCAACTTCTCCGCCGGCGACGGCCACGGCGTCCAAGGGGACGGCGAGGTCTGCATCAACGCGCTGGAAACCTGCCTGACCGGCACCTTCACCTTTGTCTTGCACAAAGCGGAAGCGGCGCCGTTCCGCTTTCCGCGGGCGGAGACGCCCACCCACTACGTCTCGATGGGCTTGAACGAGGACCTAGACCTGGCGATGAAGCAGGCACTGCGGGAGATGATCGCCTTTATCTGCGCCCGGTCCAACCTGTCGCCGGACCAGGCCTACCAGTTCTGCTCGATGGCGGTGGACTTCCACGTCACGCAAACCGTGAACGGTGAGAAGGGGGTGCATGGCCTGCTGCGTAAGGGGCTGTTATTCTAGCCGAGTTATCCACAACTGTTTGCATCATGTTAACGTTTTTTCCTATCCTTCGCAGTTTCACGGCGTTATCATCCGTTGCGAAACTGAACGGTTAGGAAGCCCGGAATGGATTGGAACGAGGAGACGATCGCCCGCCTGCGCCAATTCTGGCAGGACGGCCATTCCACCGCCGAGATCGGCCGG
>CAXTUQ010000152.1:0-10910 GCA_964247405.1 uncultured Acetobacteraceae bacterium | reverse complement strand
ATGTTCAGCACCTGCGTGGCCGTGCGGCGGAACGCGAGCGAGTCGCTGTCCCCCGGCGAGGTGTTGATGGACAGGTTGGCGAGCGACAGAGGCTGCTCGTTGCCGCCGCCCACGGACGCGCGCACGGCGGAGATGGCGTTGGCCGCGGCCTGCTGGCCAAGGCTGCCGAGGACGGTGCGGACCGTGCCGGCGTGGTAAGCCTCGATGGCCAGAATGCTGGCGGCGGCGGCCAGGTAGCCCTTGTTCTGGATCAGCTGCGCCGCGCCGGCATAGGCGGTGACGCCCACGTCTTCGAAGATGAACGCGCCGAGCAGGAAGCTGACCTCGTCGGCGAACGGATTGAATTGCGTGTTGGTGTTCGGCACGAGCCCCGCCTCGAACGCCAGGGCGTTGAAGCTGTTCAGCCGCAGGAAGCGGACGTGGTTGACCTCGTCAATCGTGATCTTCTGCGCGTAGGCGGCGATGGCCGGTGTCTTGAACGGCACGGCCGAGCCGCCGAGCACGAAGCCCGCGTTGCCGACGCCGTTGGGGTCGTTGATGTCGGTGGGGTCCAGGCCGCGACCCAGGAAGGCGCGGATGTAGTACTGGGCCTCGACATACTCCAGGTTCAGCGCGAAGTTCAGGATGTCGTTGTCGGTAATGCTCTGCGCCTCGGCCGGCAGGCTGGTGAGCGTCACGCCGGCGGTGGCGGCTGCGCCCACGGCCATGACGGCGGCGGCGGTCTTGCCGAACTGGCCGATCAGCGAGCGGCGGTTGACGCCGTCCCGGGTCGGCTCGGTCGAGGCAACTGGATCGTGCATGAAAGGTGTCTCCCACATTATGCGCGGCGTTTCGCATGCCGCCCGCGCTATACGGGCAAGTTCATTCCGCGGATGCAGGAATGCAAGATATTACGTTGTTACAACCGTGTTGTAGTCGAATTGTTGCGCGATCTGTGTCACGGCCGCAACGTGGATTTCAAAGGCCGAGGTCGGCCCGAACCGGCTGCGGGCGATGGGCGAGAGCGCCATCACCGTGCAGGTGCTTTCGGTGGTGGGACCCAGCGCCGACCTGCTTTCGCCGAACGAAGGGCCAAGCTGCTCGCGGGAGATGGCGGATCGGACTCGGATCATGTACTCCGCGGACTGCCCGTTTGTTCCCAATGACATCGGGGGCGGTTTCCTGAGGAACCTGCCTGTCTCCCCGACCGGCCTGGCCAAGATCGCACATGACAATGGTGACCGGCTGCTTCGGCTTGGCCCTGCCTGACGGGACACGAAACACCGCGCGGCTTTCCATCCCCGCCTCAAGCGCCGTAAAGGAACGGCAGGCCCGGGCCGGCGCCCGGGCGATCCGCCGAAGGAACCTGCATGGCCGGCCCATTCCGCAGCACCGTTTGCCCGCATGACTGTCCCAGCACCTGCGCGCTGGAGGTGGAGGTGCTGGACCGCACGCGCATCGGCGCGGTGCGGGGCGCGGCGGACAACACGTACACCGCCGGGGTGATCTGCGCGAAGGTCGCACGATATGCCGAGCGGGTGCACCACCCGGGCCGCCTGCTCCGCCCGCTGATCCGCACCGGTGCGAAAGGCGGGGGCGCCAAGGGCGGCGGCGCGTTCCGCGAGGCGGGCTGGGACGAGGCGCTGGACCGCGTCGCCGGGGCGTTGATCGACGCGGCGGCGCGGCATGGGCCGGAGGCGGTGTGGCCCTATTACTTCGCCGGCACCATGGGCCTGGTGCAGCGGGACGGCATCAACCGGCTGCGCCACGTCATGGGATACTCGCGGCAGCACAGCACGATCTGCTCGACAGCCTGCGAAAGCGGCTGGGTCGCCGGCACCGGCCGCTATGGCGGGCCGGACCCGCGGGAGATGGCGGAGGCCGACCTGATCGTCATGTGGGGCGGCAACCCGGTTTCCACCCAGGTCAACGTGATGACCCACGTGAGCCGCGCCCGTAAGCAGCGGGGCGCGCAGTTCGTGGTCGTCGATCCCTACCGCACGCCCAGCGCCGCGAACGCCGACCTGCATCTGGCGCCGCGCCCCGGCACCGACGGCGCGTTGGCCTGCGCGGTGATGCATGTCATGTTCCGCGACGGCAGCGCCGACCGGGGCTACATGGCCGAGTACGCCGACTGCCCGGACCGGCTGGAGGCGCACCTGCGCGACCGCGGGCCGGAGTGGGCGGCCGGGATCACCGGGCTGACCGTCGCCGAGATCGAGGGCTTCGCGGCGCTGTACGGCCGCACCGACCGGGCGTTCCTGCGCATCGGCTACGGCTTTTCCCGCAGCCGCAACGGCAGCGCCAACCTGCACGCCGTCACCTGCCTGCCGACCGTCGGCGGCAAGTGGCGGCATCGGGGCGGCGGCGCGTTCTGGAACAACCGGGGCGACGGCATCTATCATTGGGACAAGACGCTGATCGAGGGCCTCGATGCGCGCGATCCCGGCACCCGCCGGATGGACATGAGCCGGATCGGCGCCGTGCTGGACGGCGACCCGGCCGAACTCCGCGGCGGGCCGCCGGTCACGGCCCTGTTCATCCAAAACACCAACCCCGTCGTCGTCGCGCCCGACAGCAACCGGGTGCGCCGGGGCTTCCTGCGCGACGACCTGTTCGTTTGCGTGCACGAGCAGTTCATGACGGAAACCGCGGCGCTGGCCGACGTGGTGCTGCCGGCGACCATGTTCCTGGAGCACGACGACCTTTACGCCGCGGGCGGGCACACGCACCTGCAAGTCGGGCCGAAGCTGATCGACCCGCCGGGCGAATGCCGCTCGAACCATGAGGTGCTGCAAGGCCTGGCCCGGCGCTTGGGCGCGGAGCACCCGGGATTCGAGATGACGGCGATGCAGATGGTGGACGCGACGCTGCGCGCCTCCGGCTGGCCCGGCGCCGAGGAGGTGATCGCCCGGCGCTGGATCGACGCGGACGAGGGCTTCGAGCGCAGCCACTTCCTGACCGGGTTCGGCTTCCCGGACGGGCGGTTCCGCTTCGCGCCCGATTGGGCCGCGGTCGGCCCGCATCACGCCGGCATGCCCGCACTCCCGGACCACTGGGCCGCGACGGAGGAGGCGACGCCCGACCACCCGTTCCGCCTCGTCGCGGCGCCCGCGCGCAACTTCCTCAACACGAGCTTCACCGAAACGCCCGGCAGCCGCAAGCGCGAGGGCCGGCCCACGGCCCTGGTCCACCCGGACGACGCGGCACGTTTGGGCATCATGGAGGGCGGCCGGGTGACGCTGGGCAACGCCCGAGGGACGGTCACGGTGCACGCGCGCCTGGCTGCCGGCCTGCAGCCCGGCGTGGTGGTGGTCGAGAGCGTGTGGCCCAACGCCGATTTCACTGGCGGCGTCGGCATCAACGCGCTGACCAGCGACGCGCCGGCCGCGCCCAACGGCGGCGCGGTGTTCCACGACACCGCTGTGTGGATGCGCGCCGAACCCGCCTTGGCCCTGGCCGCGGAATAGCCTGCTCTGCTACGGTGGCGAGATGGCGGACACAAAGCCCGGGGACGTGATGGAATGGACGCAGATGCCGGGCAGCGCGGCACGCGCGGACTACCATCGTGACCAGTTCGGATGGATGCTGCAGCAAGCCGAACTGCTGCGCGCCGGCCGCCTCGATGACCTTGACCGGCACTCGCTGGCTGAGCTGCTGACCGACATGGCCGGGTCGGACAAGCGGGCCTTTAAAAGCGCCATGCGCGTCCTGCTGCAGCACATGCTCAAGGTGCTCATGCAGCCGGAGAAGCTGACCCGAAGCTGGCTTTATTCCATCGCCGTGCAGCAGGCGGAGGCCCGTGACCTGATCGAAGCGGAGCCGGGGATGCGTCCATTCCTGCCGGGCCTGTACGCTGCCGCCTATCCGGACGCCCGCCGCCTGGCATCCGTGGAGACCGGGATCGCGCTCACCCGGTTTCCGGCCGATAACCCCTGGAGCATGGACGAGGCGCTGGCCTATGTGCCGCCCATCCCTGCACCCCGTGGAGCAAAGCGTCAAAAGAACCGGTCGATGCGACGGGCCGCTGAAGCAGGCATCGATTGACTGGGAAGTCCATGGAGCAGGCCGATCAAGCTGAGCACGAAGTGACGTCCGCGGGCGCGTTCGTCAGCCGCTCCTTCCTGAAAGCCGAAAGCATCGTCTATGCGTCCCTGGGGCTGATCCTGGTGCTGGCGTCACTGCTGGGGATCGGCAGCGCGGGGGAAGCGCTCTGGAGTGCTGCGCGGGAGTATGGCAACGCGGAGCTGCTGGTCGCGACCGTTGACCGCCTGCTGTTCACGCTCATGATCGTCGAAATCCTGCATACGGTCCGTGTCTCGTTCCGGTCCGGTACGCTGATCGCCCAGCCATTCTTGATCGTCGGCTTGATTGCCTCGATCCGGCGCGTTCTGGTCATCACGCTCGAAACGACGCAGGTGTCGGGACCTGGCAAGTGGACATCGGAATCCCAGGCGATGTTGAACGCCCACATGTTGGAGTTGGTCGTGCTCGGTGGCTTGATCCTGATTTTAGTGCTGTCGATCTACATGCTTCGACGGAGCGAACAGACCGCCGATGAGAGCGGATCGACGTAGCATCCACCTACCCAACCGAGTGCCGCTGCAGATCCTCCAGCTCGCAGCAGTCCAACGCGGACGCCTCGGTCGCATGCAGGGCGACGCGGGGAGCGCAGCCAGCCAGGAATGCCTCCTGCCAGCGCGGCGCGCAGAGGCACCAGCGGTCGCCGGGCTTGAGGCCGGGGAAGCCGTACTCGGGCCGCGGCGTCGAAAGGTCGTTGCCCCGGCTGCGGCTGAAGGCCAGGAACTCGGCTGTGACCTCGGCGCAGACAGTGTGGCTGCCCACGTCCTCCGGCCCGGTTTCGCAGCAGCCCGAGCGGGTGAAGCCGGTCATCGGGTCAAGCGAGCAGGTTTCCAGCGTGCCGCCCAGGACATTGTAACGCGGCGCGGCGCGGCGCCGGTTGGGGTCGGTGTCATCGAGCGGCATGGCAAGTCTCCTTGTGGAAGCAAAGGACATGTGGCTTGCCCAGCCGACTGTCCATTGCTCCCATTGGAAACGGATGCTTCAGGCTGGCGTCAGCCCTCCTTTGGCGCGTAGGCCACGCAGTAGCCGTTCGGGTTGATGGTGCCGGCGACGATCTTGCAGGCGTTCGGCTCGACCCACTGCGCGCACTTGTTGCACTGCTGGCCGTCTTTCGGCGAATTCTGGTATTGGACCAGCTCTTGCGCGATCTTCTCGTCCTCCGCACGGGCAGATGATGCAGCAGCCGCCGTGCCCGCAACGCCTGCAGCGATCATCACTCCGGTGCGCAGCATGTCGCGGCGAGACGTCCCGTTACGGTTTTGCATCGGCGAGTTCCTCCTGGTTGCGATCCCGCTCGTTTGGCGGGATCAAGTGAGATCGCGGAGTTGACGTGTGCCCGGGCACACGGTTGCATCATGCAACGCGTTTAAGGCTCAGCTCCGACCAGATCGCCGACAGCGAGCCGACAAGGTGGGCGATGTCGGCGTCGGTGTGCAGCGGCGACGGCGTGATGCGCAGCCGCTCCGTGCCGCGCGGCACGGTCGGGTAGTTGATCGGCTGGAGATAAACGCCGTGCTGCTCCAGCAGCCGGTCGCTGACGTGCTTGCACAGTGCGGCGTCGCCCACCATCACCGGCACGATGTGGCTCGGGTTGTCCATGTGCGGCACCCCGGCCGCATCGAGCGCCGCGCGCACCTGCGCTACCCGGCGCTGCTGCCCGTCCCGCTCGGCCGAACTCGCCTTGAGGTGCCGGATGCTGGCCAGCGCGCCCGCGCACACCGCCGGCGGCAGCGCCGTGGTGAAGATGAAGCCCGACGCGAAGCTGCGCACGAAATCGACCATGGCGGCGGAGCCTGCGATGTAGCCGCCGACCACGCCGAAGCCCTTGGCCAGCGTGCCCTCCATCACGGTGATGCGGTGCGACAGGCCCTCCCGCTCCGCGATGCCGCCGCCGCGCGGGCCGTACAGCCCGACTGCGTGCACCTCGTCCAGGTAGGTGATGGCGCCGTGCTTCTCCGCCACGTCGCAGATTTCGGCCACGGGCGCGATGTCGCCATCCATGGAGTAGATGCTCTCGAACACCACCATCTTCGGCCGTGCCGGGTCGATCTGGGACAGCCTGCGGTCCAGGTCCTCCGGGTCGTTGTGGGCGAACACCATCTTCTCCGCCCGGCTGTGCCGGATGCCCTCGATCATGGACGCGTGGTTCAGCGCGTCCGACAGCACGACGCAGCCCGGCAGCCGCGCGCCGAGCGTGCTGAGCGCCGCCCAGTTCGACATGTAGCCGGAGTTGAACAACAGCGCGCTTTCCGCCTGATGGAGGTCGGCGATCTCCTCCTCCAGCATGACGTGGTAATGGTTGGTGCCGGCGATGTTGCGGGTGCCGCCTGCCCCGGCGCCGCATTTGTCCAATGCCTCGTGCGACGCCTCCAGCACCAAGGGGTGCTGGCCCATGCCGAGGTAGTCGTTGGAGCACCAGACCGTCACGTCGGACGGCGCCCGTCCGCCCAGGTGCACCGCGGTCGGGAAGGCACCGGCCCGGCGTTGCAGATCGGCGAACACGCGGTAGTTGCCGCCTTGCCGCAAGGTGTCAAGCTCGCGGCGGAAGAACCGTTCGTAGTCCATCGGCGACTCCAAATCCCGTCAGGGGGTTGCGGCAGCGGTGGGACGGGGGCGTTCGCCCTTCGGCATGGCGGATCGCCGATGCGTCAGCACCCAGTTCCACAACTTGTCAAATGGTATCGGCAAGATCAGGACCCAGTGCTCGATGACCGCAAGGGCCAGCATGGCGATGACAAAGGCCAGCCCGGCGGATTGGGCGTCGCCAAGGCCCGGTGCTGCGGCACGCTGCAACAGGATGGCGACTCCCACTGTGCCTACGGTGACGGACACCGGGAACAGCGCGTTCATCGGGCGGCGGCGCAGGTAGCTTCCGAGATAGGTGAGATGGGGAGGGATGAACTGCTCGCCCAGGTTCAGCACGCCCAGGAAGAAGTTGAGCTTGGCGCTGGCCCGCATTCCCCACAGCACGTAGAAGGTCCAGGCGCCGACCTGGTTCACGCCGCCCCAGGTGGCGTAGGCGATGGCCCCGGCTGTCGCGAGGATGGCAAGCTCATGATATAGGCAGGCGCTCACGCCGTGCGCGAAGCGCCGCCACTCGCTGACGCCCGCCGGGCTGCCGATGCGGCGCGGGCCGGTGACGTAGCCCATGAAGAAGCCCATCTCCTGCCAGCCCCAAGCCAGCACGGCCCAGGTAAAGGCGGCGTAGGCGCCCCAGACCGAGCCGTCCGAGGCCGTCGCGCCAAGCTGCCACAGCGCCACGCCGAACAGCGCGGTGCCGGCCGTCATGCTCCAGCGGAAGGTGCGCGGATGCAGGTTGTCCAGCCAGATGATCAGCCCGGTGCTGAACCACCAGACGAACAGCGCGTAGGATGCCGGGCCGAACCAGGAAGGCATGGCGTCCGGCGCTACCAGGCGGGGACCAGCCGGACCTGCTCCGGCGTTTCGTTGCTCTTGGGAGGGATCAGGTAGAGCCGCGCAAACGCCGCCGCCGCCGCCGCGGTGAGGCCCACGCCCTTGATCCGGCCGATTACTCCGCCTTGCCGCCGGGCCGCGCCCTTGGCGACGGTGATGGCGCGCAACCGCTCAAGTCCTCGGGCAAAGGCCGGGTGATCGAGGTTGAGCGACACCGGAAACACCTGCTTGCAGATCTCGGTGGTGATGCGGAACACCCGGAAATCGTAGTCGGTGGGATCGACGCCGAGGGCCGCATGGAACACTGGGCGCGCGTGGTCGCGCACGTACATCGTGGCGAACACCGCGAGCAGGAAGAACCTGATCCACAGCTTGTTGAGCCCGCTCAGCACCTTGGGATCGGCGCGCATCAAAAGGGCGAAGGCCTCGCCGTGGCGGAACTCGTCGGCGCACCACTGCTCGAACCAGCCGAAGATTGGATGGAACATCCGCTCCGGGTGGCGCTCCAGGTGACGGAAGATGGTGATGTAGCGGGCGTAGCCGATCTTCTCAGACAGGTAAGTGGCGTAAAAGACGAACTTGGGCCGGAAATAGGTGTACTTCTTGACTTTGGTGAGGAAGCTGAGGTCCACGCCCACGCCGAAGTCCTTGAGCGTGTCGTTGATGAACCCGGCGTGCCGCGCCTCGTCCCGCGTCATGAAGTTGAACAGGTCGTGGATGTCGCCGTGCTTGATGCGCTTCTTGATCTCGGCATACAGCACGCAGCCGGAGAACTCCGCGGTGACGGAGCTGACCAGGAATTCCAAGAACTCCTCCCGCAGATCGGGCGGCAGGGTCGAGAGGTCCACGTCGAACTTCTCGTTGCGGATGAAGTGGCCCTTGTTGGTGTCGGCGCGCAGTTCCGCGATGAGCTGGTCCCACTCGGCCCGCACGCCGCTCACGTCGATGCGCTCCATGGCGGCGAAGTCCGTCGTGTAGAAGCGCGGGCTGAGCACCGTGTCCTGCTGCGCCTGGCGCGTGGTCTCGTTGGGGACGGTGGCGGTCTGGGTGGCCATGGCTCAGCTCTCCTTCGGCAAGAAGCCGACTTCGTACAGCTCGGTCAGTTCGAACATGGCGGTGAATTCGGTCCACCACCGCGTCAGCGCGCCGGCCCGGGTGACGGTCGCGGGGCATCGGCAAGTCAGGGCGTCGCCGAAGTCGATGTCGGAGGGCACGCCGTGCACCTGCACGCTGTCGCCGGGCCGGATGTCGATGCCGTCCGGGACGGCGTGGGCGTGGAACGACAGCGGGGTCTGCTCGATGTCCACGTCGCACTCAACTTCGACGGTTTCCCCGCCCAGCAGCCATCCTCCGGTCATCGCGTGCCTCCGTGCGCCGTCAGGAGCTGGGCGAACACCTCCGTGTTGGTGGAGCCGAACGCCTGCAGCTCGATGTGCCGCGCGGTGGCCGGGTCGTCGAGGGTCAGGCGCCCGTCGCTCCAGGCCGAAAGGCGGAACGGGTCCTGCGGCCCGACGCCCTCGCTTTTCCGGGTGCGCGCCATGCCGCGCATCGTGCCGCGGAGGAAGCCGCTTTCCCCGGTGAACACCGCGACCGGCGACCCGTCCCGCGCGTCCGTCACGATCACCGAGCCGTCCACGCCGTCGGCGAAGTCAAGGTCGCGGGCGGCCACCAGGGTTCCCGTCACCTGCACCGCGCCGACATGGGTCATGCGGCCGGTCGCCGCGAGGACGAGCGACAGGCCCACAGCGGCGAAGATGCCGAACCGCAAGGCGCGCGGGAACGGGGACGGTGTGGTGGTCAAGGCAAGCCTCCCTACTCAGGCGTTCTTCTTAAGCCGCCACCGGCTCCTTCGACCCAGCGGCAGCATGGCCCGGCTGTGCCTCGGGCGTCACCGGCACCGGCATGTCAGCCGACGCCGCCAGCGCCCGCGCCAGCAATTGTCCCACCCGCCCGGCGTCCGGAACGGCCCGGAGCATCGGCTCCGGCCGCGCCAGCCGCCACGGCCGGGCGTGCGGCCACAGTACGAGGTAAGCTAACTTGTCCCGGGCGTTGAGCAAGAGCGATATGTCGCCAAAACCATCTGCACGCATCTTCAGCGCCGCCGACTCGATCTTCCCGAACGGCAGGTTGATCGTCATCGGCAAGGTGACGCCGAGTTGGATCACTACCCGGCGGTTGGTGACGCTGTAAACCGTGGCCCGGCCGACCGCCCAGGCATAGGCGGCCAGGAAGGCGATGGGCACCAGCGCCACGCCTGCCAACTCGGCGGCGGACAGCGCGGCCCCGGCCAGCGGCTTGCCGCCCAGCGCCGCGGAGCCGAAGCAATACGCGACGATCACGCCGAAATAGGCCGCAAGGCCCCGGATGTGAAACGCCTGCCGGGCCAGCACCCGCCAGTCCGGCGCCCCCTGCCACAGCAGCCGCTCCCCGTCGGGCAGCCGCTCCGGCAGGCCGCGCGGCAGGCGCCCCCCGCTTGTCACAGCGCCGGCGCTCACAGGATCGGCCCCAGTCGGCTGGGCGTCGCATACATCAGGCCGCCGGCGTAGTAGCCCACGAGCTTTTCCTCTTCCAGCAGGGTGATCGTTTCGCCGTGCTTCAACCGCGGCACGTCCTGGAATTGCGCTCCCAGGATGGCGTTGACCTTGATCTGCCGGGTCTTCTTGTTGATCTGGGCGTAGTGCTGCGGCAGCAGGACGTGGTCGCCGCCGCCTTCCAGCTCAATCTCGAAGTAGCGGATCACCACCTCCGACCGATCGACCCAGCTATCCACGACCCGGCCGGCATAAACCCAGTCGGCGCCGAACACCTGCATGCCGTACGGGTTCGGGTCCTCGTTGGCGACCCAGAACTCCGGCACGGTGCGGAGCGGCACGATCTTCGGCAACGCGTCGTCGAAGGTGTGGTCCGGCTCGTCCGGCCGGTTCTGCGCGTAGGCGCCGGGGCCGATGCCCCCCAGCATCGGGTTGCCGGTCGGCTGCCGCGCCGAGCCTTCCCATTTGGCAGTGGGCACGGCGTTGACCTGTTCCGCCGGCTCCGCCCGCGGCGATAGCCGGGTGTTGCCGTCGGCCAGGATGAAGGTCTTGGGCCGTGGCACGCCGGGCCAGCCCTCCGGATGGGACCCCGGGCGGTCGCCGATCATCGGATAGCCCTCGCGCTTGTTCTCGCGCAGCAGGTAGTAGATCAGCCCGGCGAAGAACAGCCAGAACACGTAGAGCGTCAGTTGGGCAACGTCGATGTAGCCAGTCAGTGCGCCGGTTTGCATTTGGGACCTCAGCGATCAGGAGTTCCAGAAAATATAGTGCTCAGGCTTAGGCGTAGGCGATTGGCCCGCTGGAACGGTCCAAACGGACCAGCGGGCCGATGGCGATCAGGGTCACGAACAGCAAGGCGATCTCGATCGAGTAAACCGCGACGTAGCCGGTGGCGGGATGAAC
>CAXTUQ010000151.1:0-10936 GCA_964247405.1 uncultured Acetobacteraceae bacterium | reverse complement strand
CCCGTGCCAAACCCCTTCCAACTTCGCCAGCAGTATCCAAACCGGGGCAATCCCAGTTGACGGATGACCCGCCCTGATTGAGATTGTCACAGGCAGGCCGTGACGGGGCGCCACCATCTCCGGCCTGACCCGAACCGTGGATTGCAGGGCGCCCGGTGATGTCCGCGCTGAAGCCCACGCCTGGCCGTCGGCTCGTGTTGCGCTGCACCGTCCCGAGAGGCCCCAATTGACGGCGATGGAACCGCTCCCGGTTCGAGCCACAGACCTTTCCCTCAAGCAAAGGTTCGCCCCGACCAAGCGACTGCTGTTCGTTGGTGCGTTGATTTCCATCGCCGGGGCGAGCGCCGCCCAAACCACGAAGGTGACGCCGCTTCTCTCGCGCGACTTGACCGGGATCGCCGGCAAGGAAGGTGCGATGATGGCGGCGGAGTATGCGCCCGGAGCGGCGGCCCCGGTCACCCCTTCTACGAGGGATCGGATGACGTCCACCTCGCCGGCCGCAATGCGAGCGGGACGAAGCCGGCCAAGCTCCTCGCCTTCTTTGTGCAGGACAAGGGTGCGCCCGTCGTGATGCCGGTCCAGTGAGCCGTGTCAGCGGGTCGGTACCCGCCGCCGGCGTGCACCGCGCCGTTCGGGCCGAACCGTGAGAATTCGCATGGATGCTGCCGGTGGGCTATTTCCGCTATGTGCTCACGGACATGCCTGGCAGGCATTGATTCTGCTCCGTCGTTGCAGCGTAACCGGGGCTGGGGTCAGTGAACCCGCCCCCTGATCCGTGCAAAATGCTGGCCTGCCCTGCAGCCAGCAACCATCTCACGGCTTCGAAGTCGCCTCATGCAGACGCAGCACGGTTCGGGCATTCGTGGAACTCGTCGCCAGCGTGTTGATGGCGCCGGTGCGCAGGGCGCCCAGAATGGCGGCCGCCTTGGTGTTCTCGCTCGCGATTGCGATCACGTTGGGGATGCGGCTCAGGTCGCGGGTGGTCAGGCCGATGACCCGGCCCTGCATGTTGGCGCTGGACGCGCGGCCGTGGATGTCGATGAAGTCGTAGCCCATGATGTCGCCGATCGTTCCGGAAAGCCGGGCCTCCGCCACCTCCTGCGGGGAGAACCAACCCATCCGGACCATGTTGCTGTCTTCGCTGAGATCGCCGATGCCCACCAGCGCCACATCCGCCCGGCGCGCGCGGTCGAGCACCAGCTTGACGGTGTCGTTGCGGTAAAGCTCGTCGCGCAGGCTGGCATCGGCCACGAGGGCCGGCGCATACAATGTTTCGCTCTCGCCGCCGAAGCGCACGGCCAGCCGGCGGCAGATGTGGTCGGGGTTCATGTGCTCTCCCGCCCGGACCGACCCGCCGATGGCGCACATGAACGTCACCGCGCGGCGGGTCGGCGCCACGCAGTCCGCCACGGCGGCCACGTTGCGGCCCATGCCGACCGCGACCGTCATGCCCTCGGTCAGCGTGCGCGAAAGGTGGTCTGCCACCAGGCCCGCGACTGCCACGCGCTGCGCCTCCGGGTCCCGCTGGTCGAGCGACACCAGCAGCCGGTCGACGCCGAACCGGCTGACGAACTCCTGCTCCAGTTCATTGCTGATGCCGGGGTGCTGGTGCACGCGGATCTCGACGATGCCATCCTTCCGGGCTCGTTTGAGCAGGCGGCTGACCTTGGCGCGGGACAGCGAGAAGCGGCGGGACAGCTCCTCCTGCGTGATGTCCTGGTGGTAGTAGAGGCTGGCAATCTCAACCAGCATGTCTGGCGAAATGTCGCCCCAATCGAGGGGGCGTCGGACGTCCTTTGATAATGCGCTCACGATTGGGATCCCGGCTTGCGGGATTGCAGCTAGGCCTTTTTGACGGCTTCCTCAAACTCCCGGATGCGGGCGACCTTGGGCCCGGAACGGGCTGGCTCGAACTCCGAGGCTAACCAGGCGTGCAGGATCGTCTTGGCCAGCTCGGAGCCGACCACGCGCGCGCCCATCGTGATGACCTGGGCATCGTTGCTTTTGCGCGCCCGTTCCGCCGAGTAGGTATCGTGGCACTGCGCGGCGCGGATGCCCGGCACCTTGTTGGCGCTGATCGCCATGCCGATCCCGGTGCCGCACAGCAGCACGGCGCGGTCGTTGCGTCCGTCCACGATCGATTGCGCGGCGGCAAAGGCGATGTCCGGATACAGCACGGGCCGGGTGTCGTGGGTGCCGAAATCCTCCACGTCCAGGCCGCGGTCGATGAGCGCCTGCTTGAGGATTTGCTTCAGCTCGAAGCCTGCTTCGTCGCAGCCGATCGCGATTGCCATGGACCTTCTCTCCTCGAAGCGAGCGATAGTGCGTTGCACAATTGCTCATTTGGTGAAATTCATATCAAACGGTTGACAGCACAATAGATCGCTAAGACCCGCGTTTGCAAGCCACGATAGGGTTTTGCGCCGTATATGGGCGCGATATCTCGAAAATCCCGCGTGAACGTTGATGCAAGCTCTTGACAACGGTTCAGGCTTGCGTGAGGGTTGGTGAAAATCGGGAGGACGACATGAACCAGTCACCGGAGCCACGGCCCGCATGAACCGGGTCATCAACAATCCGGACGAGGTCGTCGAGGACAGCCTGCGCGGCTACCTCGCGGCATGTCCCGGCCTTCTGCAGGCGACGGCCCACCCCCGCGTCCTGCGCCGGGCAGGTCCCACCGCACCGGGCCGCGTCGGCGTGGTCACTGGCGGCGGCTCCGGTCATGAGCCCGCCTTCCTCGGCTACATCGGACCCGGCCTGCTGGACGCGGTCGCCATCGGCGAGGTGTTCGCATCGCCCACCGCCAAGAGCTTCCACGCCGCGTTTCAGGCGGCCGACGCAGGTGCGGGCGTCGCCTGCCTGTATGGCAACTACGCCGGCGACAACATGAACGTGAAGATGGCGGTCAAGCTGGCCGCCAAGGACGGCGTGAACGTCCAGACGGTGGTCGCCAATGACGACGTCGCTTCCGCCGGGCCGCAGGAGCGGGACAAGCGGCGCGGCGTCGCCGGCGAGATCGTCATGTGGAAGGCCGGGGGCGCACGCGCCGCCGAGGGCGCCGACTTGCCCGAAGTGATCGCCGCCGCCCAGAAGGCGATCGACCAGACGCGCTCGGTCGGCATCGGCCTGTCCGCCTGCACCATTCCAGCCGCCGGCAAGCCCAACTTCACGATCAAGGACGGCGAGATGGAGGTCGGCATCGGCCATCACGGCGAGCCCGGCATTGCCGTCATGCCCACCGCGCCCGCCAAGGCGATGGCCGCCGACATGGTCGAGCGCATCGTCGCGGACCTCCCGTTCGGCCGTGGCGACGACGTTTCGGTGCTGGTGTCCGGCCTGGGCGCCACGCCGGTGATGGAGCTGTACCTGCTCTACGGGCACGTCGACGAGATGCTGCGCGGCCGGGGCATCACCCCACGCCACCGCTTCGTCGGCAACTACTTCACGTCGCTCGACATGATGGGCGTGTCCCTCACCCTCACGCGCCTGGATGCGGAACTGGACCGGCTGATCGCCGCCCCCGCGCATTCCATCGGCCTGACGGTCGGGGAGCACTGAAAATGGACTCGGTCAGCGAACGGGATGCCGGGCCGGTCGTGCTGGACATGGCTGCCGCGGTCGTGCGCGAGCAGGCATTCCTCAGCGAGATCGACGGCAAGATCGGCGACGGCGACCACGGCATCAACATGGGCAAGGGCTTCCGCCTCGCGGCCGACCGGCTGCGCGCGGGCGGCCCGTTCGGCCTGGCGCACGGATTGCAAACGCTCGGCGACACGCTGCTCGGCGACATCGGCGGCTCCATGGGCCCGCTCTACGGCACGTGCTTCACCGAGATGGCGGATGCGCTGGACGGAGCCGACCGCATCGACGCCGCGCGGTTCTTGGCCATGCTGCGCGCGGGCTACGCCGCGGTGATCGACCTCGGCGGCGCCAAGCCCGGCGACAAGACGCTGGTGGACGTGCTCGACCCCGCCGTGACCGCGTTCGAGGCCGCTCAAAAGCGGATGGACCCGTTCGCCGCGTGCCTCGCCGACATGAAGCAGGCCGCCGCCTCGGGCCTCGAATCCACCCGCGACATGGTCGCCCGCATCGGCCGTGCGAGCCGGCTGGGCGAACGGTCCCGCGGCACGCTCGACGCCGGCGCCGCCTCCTGCAACCTGCTGCTGGAAACCCTGGCGGACGGGCTGACCAAACTGTTGCACGACCAGCAAGGAGCATCGCCATGAGCCAATCCGCCACGGCATCCCGGCCCAACCAGCTTCCCGAGACCATGCAGGCCATCGTCGCCTACGCGCCCGGCGACTACCGGCTGGAAACGGTCGAGGTGCCGCGCGCCGGGCCGGACGACATCATCATCGAGGTCGAAGCCTGCGGCATCTGCGCCAGCGACATCAAGACGTTCGAGGGCGCGCCGTCCTTCTGGGGCGACGACAAGGGCCAGCCCCGCTACGTCAAGGCGCCGATGGTCCCCGGCCACGAGTTCATCGGCCGCGCCGTCGAGATCGGCGAGAACGTCGCGCGGAAAGGCCAGTACAAGGTCGGCGACCGCCTGATCTCCGAGCAGATCGTGCCGTGCGAGGAGTGCCGCTACTGCCGCCGGGGCGAGTACTGGATGTGCGAGCGGCACGACGTGTACGGCTTCCAAAGCAACGTCAACGGCGGCATGGCGAAGTACATGCGCTTCCCCAAGGAGTCGCGCACCCACCATGTGCCGCAGGACCTGCCGATGGAAAAGGCGGTCCTGGTCGAGCCTTATGCCTGCTCGGTCCACGCGGTCAACCGCGGGCTGATCCAGTTGGACGACGTCGTCGTGCTCGCAGGCGCCGGGCCGCTGGGTTTGGGGATGGTAGGGGCCGCGCGGCTCAAGAACCCGTCCAAGCTGGTCGTGTTGGACACCAAGCCCGACCGGCTCGAACTGGCCAAGCATTTCGGCGCCGACGTGGTCATGAATCCGCTGAAGGAGGACGTCGTCCAGGCGGTGAAGGACATGACGGAGAGCTACGGCTGCGACGTGTACATCGAGGCGACGGGGCACCCGTCCTCGGTCACGCAGGGCCTGAACATGATCCGCAAGCTCGGCCGCTTCGTCGAGTTCAGCGTGTTCGGCCATGAGGTCACCGCCGACTGGAGCATCATCAGCGACCGCAAGCAGCTCGACCTCTACGGGGCGCATCTCGGGCCGTACTGCTACCCGCTGACCATCGCGGCCATCAACGACGGGCGCCTGCCGACCGAGGGCGTGGTGACGGACGTGATGCCGTTGTCGGAATGGAAGACCGGTTTCGAGAAGATGAAGAAGGGCGACGGCTCGATCAAGATCGTGCTCGTTCCGGAATGAGAACCGGCCTGCTCGCCTGAACGCGGCAACAACGGCCCACGCCGCCATGACGGCGGGGCAAGGGAAGGAACAACGATGGCCAGGCGCGGCAAACTGGACATGAGGCTCGCTGTGGGTTCGGGCGCAGTCCTCGTCCTGCTCGCCGCGATGGCCGTCGATACCAAGGTCGTCAAGATCGGCTCCGCCGAGGACGTGCAGGCGGGCGTTTTCTCCGCCGCGACGTACGGCAAGGCGCAGTTCCCGAAAGTGCAGTCGGCGATCGAGAGCCGTGCCGTGGACGCCGCCGTGCTGGCCGCGGCCCTGGCCAAGGACCAGGCAGCGGCCGAGACGCAGTACAGCGTACCTGCGCCGGCGGGTCCCGAGTATTCCGTCAAGTTCACGGGCAAGGTGGGCAAGCAGGATTCCGGCGTCTATGACGTCGCCATCCCCGGCGTCCCCGAGACCATCCACGTCAGCGTGCAAACCGGGCCTGCGATCAATGGGACCGACCTGCGCGACGCCACGGGCTTGATCAAGTTCGGGGACTTCAGCAACCAGATCGACTACCAGAATGCCGGCTCGGCGCTGAACAACGAGATGAAGCAGGAGGTGCTGTCGGAGATCGGCGCCTCCGACCTGACGGGCAAGACGATCTCGGTCGTCGGCGCCTTCGAGCTGTCCGACCCGGACGAGTGGGTGGTCACCCCCGTGAAGCTGACCGTGCAATGAGCATGGCATCGGCGAGCGCAGCGTCGGGCGCGCCTGCGGCCGGAGACGCCGTGCTCTCGGCGCGCAACGTCACCAAGACGTATGGCAACACCCACGCGCTCAAGGGCGTGAACTTCGACATCCACCGCGGCAAGGTCACCACGCTGTTCGGCGAGAACGGTGCCGGCAAGTCCACGTTGATGAAGATCCTGTCCGGCGTCGTGACGCCGACCTCGGGGGAGATCGAACTTGATGGACGCCGGGTCAGCTTCGCATCCACGGTGGAGGCCCGGGACAACGGCATCTCCATCATTCACCAGGAGCTGAGCCTCGCGCCCAACCTCAGCGTGCGCGACAACATCTTTCTCGGGCGCGAGCTGCGCCGCCCGTCCGGCATCGATTTCGCCGAGGAAGCCCGGCAGACCAAGACCCTGATGGAAGATCTCGAGGAGGAGATCGACCCGATGACCCCGGTCGAGGAGCTCCGCCTCGGCCAGCAGCAGCTCGTTGAGATCGCCCGCGCGCTGTCCGTCGACGCGCGCATCCTGATCATGGACGAACCGACCTCCGCGCTGAGCGCGGCCGAGGTCGAGGTGCTGTTCAAGGTCATCCGCGACCTAACAAGCCGCGGCGTCTCGATCGTCTATATCTCCCACCACCTGGAGGAAGCGCTGCAGATCACCGACTACGCGGTGGTGCTGCGCGACGGCGCCATCACGGCCACCGCCGAGGCGAAGGACATCGACCTGCAGTGGATCGTCCACCACATGGTGGGCGACCATTACGACCGCGGCTCCCCGCCCTCCGGCTACTCGTTCGGCGATGTGGTGCTGTCGGCCAACTACATCTGCGTGGCCGACACGGCTCGCTCGGGCGGCTTGGTCGTGGATCACCTTTCGCTCGACGTGCGTGCGGGGGAGATCGTGTGCATCTACGGGCTGATGGGCGCCGGGCGCACGGAGCTGCTGGAGGCGGTCGCCGGGCGCGTGCCGATGGTGGCCGGCCACGTGCTGCTGGAAGGCGAGCCGGTCGGCCCCCTCAATATTGCCGGGCGCATCGCCAAGGGCCTCGTCCTGGTGCCCGAGGACCGGCAGCGCGACGGCCTGGTGCAGACGATGTGCGTGGGCGAGAACCTGTCGCTGGCCAGCATCGGCGCGTTCGTCAAGCGCATGCTGACGTCGCGTCCGCGGGAGCAGGCGCTGGTCGACCAGTCGATCCGCAACGTCCACATCAAGACCGCGGGCGGCGCCGCGGCCATCGGCTCGTTGTCCGGCGGCAATCAGCAGAAGGTGGTCATCGGCAAGATGCTGGCGACGCATCCCAAGGCCATCCTGCTGGACGAGCCCAGCCGCGGCATCGACATCGGCGCCAAGGCCGAGGTGTTCCGTTTGCTCGGCGAACGGGCGGCGCAGGGGCTCGCCGTCGTGTACTCGACGTCGGAGGTCCAGGAGTGCCTGAGCGTCGCGCACCGGATCGTCGTGATGAGCAAGGGCAGGATTTCCGCCGAGTTCGGGCCCGACGTGACGAAGGAAGACATCATGGCCGCCTCCGGCGAAGCCGTGGTCGGCTGAACAACAGCAAGAGTCCTGTATAATGACCCAAACGACCCTGCCCGCAAAACGCCCTCTCCTCGGTTCATTGACCAGCGATTTCGACATCGCCAGGGTCCTGCTTGAGGGCCGGGCCTTCTTCGCGCTGATTGCGATCATCATCGTCTTCTCGCTTCTGTCGCCGTACTACTTCTCGCTTGCCAATTTCCTCACGATGGCCTCCCACGTCGCCATCTATGGAATTCTCGCGGTCGGCATGCTGCTCGTCATCCTGAACGGCGGGATCGACCTGTCGGTCGGTTCCACGCTCGGCCTGTGCGGCGTGATCGCCGGGTTCCTGATGCAGGGGGTGTCGTTCCCGGCGCTCGGCTCCATCCTCTACCCACCGGTCTGGGTGGTCGTGATCCTCACCTGCGCCCTGGGCGGCTTCGTGGGCCTGGTCAACGGCGTGCTCGTCGCACGCTTCAAGGTCCCGGCGTTCGTCGCTACCCTGGGCGTCATGTACGTGGCCCGCGGCATCGCGCTGCTGATCACGAACGGCCTCACCTACAACAATCTCGGCGGGCAGCCGGAGCTCGGCAACACCGGCTTCAACTGGCTCGGTTTCAACCGCCTGCTCGACGTCCCGATCGGCGTGGTCGTGCTGGCGGTGGTGGCGCTCATCGGCAACCTGGTGCTGACGCGCACCGCGTTCGGGCGGTGGCTCTACGCGTCGGGCGGCAACGAGCGTGCGGCGGAACTGTCCGGCGTTCCGGTCAAGCCGGTGCAGATCACCGTTTACGTCCTGTCCGGGATCTGCGCCGCCATTGCGGGCCTCATCCTGTCGTCGCAGCTCACCTCGGCCGGTCCGACGGCGGGCGTGACCTACGAGCTGACGGCCATCGCCGCGGTGGTCATCGGCGGCGCGGCCCTGACCGGCGGCCGCGGCACGGTGCGCGGCACCCTGCTCGGCGCGTTCGTCATCGGCTTCCTGTCCGACGGGCTGGTCATCATCGGCATCTCCTCCTACTGGCAGACGGTTTTCACCGGCGCCGTCATCGTGCTGGCGGTGCTTCTGAACGCCGTGCAGTACCGTCGCCGCCCCGCAAAACCCACGACGCCCACACCAGGTCATCCGACGCTCGCACCGAAGGCAGGCTAGGAACGACAGGCCATACTGGCTCCGGAACGGCGGCAAGCAGGCCGTGAGTATTGCACATCAAAAGGAAGACACATCGTGCTGCGCAGAACACTGACATCGACCATTGCCGTTGTCGCGTTGGCTATTCCGGCATTGGGCTACAGCGCGGCGCCTGCCGCCGCGGCGGGAGGCCTGATGACCATCATCGTCAACGACCCCTCCAACCCCTACTGGCAGACCGAAGGCAGCGTGGCCAAGGCCGAGGCGGAGAAGCTTGGCTACGCGGCTAATGTCGGCGCGTCCAAGGGCGACACCAACGCCGAAAGCAACCTGATCGACACGGCCATCACCAACCGCTCGGTCGCGATCATCCTCGACCCGGCGAACGCCAGCGGCTCCGTCGGCGCCGTGAAGAAGGCCATCGCCGCGAACATCCCGGTCATCCTCGTCAACGCCGAGATCAACCAGGAAGGCCTCGCCAAGGCGCAGCTCGTTTCCAACAACGCGCAGGGCGCGGCGCTCGGCGCCCAGCAGTGGGTGAAGGACGTGGGGCAGAAGGGCAACTACGTCGAGCTGCTCGGCGCACCGTCCGACAACAACGCCGCCACCCGGTCCAACGGGTTCAACACCGTGCTCAGCCAGTATCCCAACCTCAAGAAGGTCGGATCGCAGGTCGCCAACTGGGTTCGGACCGAGGGCCACGACAAGATGCAGAACCTGCTGCAGGCCAATCCCAACATCATCGGCGTGATCAGCGGCAATGACGAGATGGCGCTCGGCGCGATCGCGGCGCTGAAAGAGGCGGGCAAGTTGTCGAGCATCAAGGTGGGCGGCTTCGACGGCTCTCCGGACGCCGTGGCCGCCGTCAAGTCGGGAGAGCTGGCCTACACCGTGCTTCAGCCGGTGGCCACCTTTGCCGCAAAGGCGGTGGACGAGGCGGACTCGGTGATCAAGACCGGCAAGACAGGAGCGGCGACGGAGAAGCAGCTGTTCAACTGCATTCTCATCACCAAGGCGAACGTGGGCCGCTTTGTCGGGCAGTTCACGCTTGGGAAGTGACGGCAGGCGGGTGGCTCTCACGGGCTACCCGCTTGTTTCTGCCCGTGTGGGCGACGGGTGGACGATGTGCATCGGATAATTTTGCGCCATTGTCGTGAACATTAGGCTGGGCCTTCCAGCCGTGGCTCTGGGCCAGTGCCTTGGTGGCGGCGTTGACGAGCATGTCTCCGGCCGCGGCGGTGATGCCGAGCGCGCCGAGCAGGCGGATCAGCTATCGCCGGTTGATTTGGCCGGCGACGAAGGAATTGGCGCCGTCTTGCGTTTTCCCGTCCATGGTGGTCCCTCTCTGTGTGGTGTGATCCGCGGCCGTTCCGCCAGCAGCGCACTGGCGGTCTGTTCGTCGGTGGTGAGGCCGTGCCAGCAGCTGCCTGCCGGTATCGAAGAGAGAACCCTGACTTGAGATAGCCGGCCGATTTGACAAGCTCGCAGCCTTGGTGCGGAGGCTGTGGATGTCTGCGGATGGGCTGTGCTGCAAGCGGTGCGGTGGTTTGGGTCACGTCAAAGGCGGCCTGGCACGGGGCCATCAGCGCCACCGCTGCCGGGCGTGCGGCTGCCACTTCGCCGACACGCCTATGCGTGGCAAGCCGCCTGCGATGAAGGCGCTGGCGGTGCTGCTGCATGGCATGGGCGGCGTGAGCCTCAGCGCAATCGGCCGCCTGCTGGGGGTCAGTGACGTGGCGGTGCTGAAATGGGTGCGGGCCGAGGCGTCTGCTTTGCCGGAGCCGGAGGGTTCGAGGGCCGTGGTGACGGGTGAGGTGGACGGGATGTGGCGTTTCCTGAAGAAAACCCTGCCAAGCCCTGGGTGTGGCGCGCCTATGGCGTGGATCCGCGGCGCACCGTGGCCCCTGTCAGCTTCGCTGACGTCCTGCCAAGGGGTCGCTGCGCGATGGTGCTGGGGGGCGTGATGATGCGACTTGCCGCCGGTTGCTCGACAAGGTCGGGCTGAAAGGCGAAACGTTTGCCACCGACGATTGGCAGGGCTGCCACCGGGTGATCCCGGAGGACCGGTTGCTCACCGGCAAGGACCTGACGTTCCGCATCGAGCAGGGCAACAGCAACGTCCGGCACTGCCTTGCGCGCTTCCGGCGCCGGACCGAGGTCGTTTCCAAGGGCTGCCCCATGGTCAGGGGCTACGCATGAAATTCTGCTTGCCGGCTCGTGCCTGAGGCATGATGACGC
>CAXTUQ010000150.1:0-10946 GCA_964247405.1 uncultured Acetobacteraceae bacterium | reverse complement strand
GCTGTGGGGGGTGCAGTGGATAGCGCTTGCAGGGCGCATAAGCGAAGCGTCGTGCGCCTCTTCCCGGGCGCAAACCGCTTGACTCCTGTCATGGCTACGCTCGTCCGCCTGGGGTTCGTTTGCCGGACACCCCAGCCCTGGCCGCCGATCAAGGTGCCGCGGCGCCGGACGGTCGATCTGCACAGCTTCGCGGTCGCTGGGCCATCTACCCAGCCGCTTTCCGTTGACGAAACTCTACATATGTGGATTATCGGGAGATGCCCCGCAAGCCGAACAGCTCACCCCAGACACGCGCCTTGCTGGCAGCCCTCCTGGATCGGGCACAAGCCTGGCGACACGGGTATGACCTTTCCAAAGAGACGGGTCTCAGGTCGGGCACCCTGTATCCGCTGCTCATCCGGCTGACCGAGCAGGGCTTGCTGGAAGCCCGGTGGGACGATCCGGGCCGCCCGGGCCTGCCGCCTCGCCACGCCTACCGGCTGACGGGAACGGGAATCGCCCTTGCCCAGGAACGAACGCAGCCGCAAGCCGCTCCGGTGCTGGGTGACTACGCAGGAGCTGTTTCGTGAGGGCCAGCCCCGGCTTTCGGGATCGGTTGGCGGCCTGGCTCGTCCGGCACGCAACGCGGGTCATGCCGCCCTCGCGCTCGACGTGGGCCGACGCCATGCGAAGCGAGTTCGAGCACGTCAAGGGACAGCCGGGCACCTTGGCTTGGGTAGCTGGCTGTGCCGTGGCGAGCTACAGGAGCCGCCTGGCCGCCCTCTGGGGCCGCTATGCCCACAGAGCCATACGGCATTTTGCGGTCTCCAGTGTTGCGGTGCTCGTGGTCGGCACCGCGCTGGAGAACCGCGCGTGCGGCCAGACGCCCCCGCCCGCCTTCACCGAAATGGCGTGCGAGCTGCCGCACGTCACGCCGGACATCCGGCCAAGGTTGCGCTGCGGCGTGGTTGGCGTCCCCCGCGACTATGCCCATCCGGAGGCGGGTCAATACACGTTGGCCGTCGTCGTCATCCGCAGCGAGCGGCAGCCCGCGGCACCCGAGCCGGTCGTGTACATGAGCGGTGGCCCTGGAGGCCCGCTGACCGTTTATGCCGCCGACCAGGCAGCGCACCCGCTCGCGACCGGGCGCGACATCATCCTTGTGGACCAGCGCGGCATCGGCCGGTCTGAGCCTGCCCTTTGTCCCTCCCTGGCCGGCGGCTTCGCCGATGCCCTGGTCGAGGCTACCATAGACCCGGCTGCCGAGGAGAGGCGCCGCGCCTTATTCGCCGCCTGCCGCAAGGATGCGGTGACGCAAGGCATAGACCTCGCGGACTTCGGCACCCCGGTCACGGTCGAGGATTTCGACCGGGTGCGGCAGGCACTCGGGATCGATCGTTGGAACCTGTTCGGCGTGTCTTATGGCACGACCGTCGCAATGACCTTCATGGCCCGGCATCCTGGAACGGTCCGGTCCGCCGTCCTGGACTCGATCAACCCGCCCGACCCGATCCTGCCGCCCAATGCCGCCAACGTCGCCGATGCCGTGCGGGCGTTCCTCGCATCCTGCCAGGCCGATGCGTCCTGCCGCACGATGTACCCTGACCTCCCGGGCACGTACCGGAACACCGTGGACCAGCTCCGCCAGGCACCCTTGTCGTTCCCGCTACCCCCCGGCTTACACGGCTCAGACAGCCATGGTCCCCTCACCGCCGGGCTGTTCGAGCTGGTAGTCGGTCAGATGGTTTACTACCCCCAGTTCTACCCAAGGCTGCCGCGCCTGATCGCGCATGTTCATGACGGGAACACGTCGGACTTCGCCGCCACCACGGCATTCCTCCTCGCGGAAGTGCGGAACCGGGACACCGGGACGAATTTCCCGGCCTATGCCGCCGTCGAATGCCGCGATCGGCCCCGCTTCCACGCGCCGCTCGAACCGCAAGCCCACAGCATCGGCCGCAACTCCTTGTATGATGTCTGCAACGATTGGGGGCAGCTCGGGCCGCCACCGCTGGTTCCGGTCGGGACCACGATTCCCACGCTGATGATCGCCGGTAAGTTCGATCCGAATGCCCGGCCGGCTGTCAGCCAAGGTGTTGCCGAAATGATCGGCCCTCACGTTCAGTGGATCGAGTTCGCCGCGGCCGGCCACAGCGTTCGTTCAACCATACCTTGCGCTGCCGGGATTGTGGCTGCTTTCATCAATAACCCAACGCAGCCCGTGGAAGCGACATGCGCGACCTGGCCGGCGCCGGTCCGGTTCCTGCCGCCGTGAGGGTGCTGGGACGCGGGCGATACAGGCTCATCGTGGCACTTGTGCTCGCCATGCCCGCTGGCCCGGCGTTGGCACAGCAGCCGTCGCAACCGTTCGCGCCCTCCTACGTCGCCGGCATGAGGGATGCGACTGGCCGCTTCATGGGCGGGACCGAGATTCGCACCCTGGTTGCCCACGGAGGCAAGCTGTTCGCCGGCAACGGCTACTGGAAGGACGTGCCAGGCTCGGAGGGCACGCCCGGTGCCCAGGTCCTGGTACTCGATGGTCCCCAATCCGCTTGGCGGGTCGATACGTCGTTCGACGACCTGCTCCCGGGCGGCCGGCGGCGGCACCTGGCCGTGTCCGCCATGGCCGAGGCGACGTTCCGCACGGATGGGCAGGGCCGCGCGCTGCCTGTGCCCCGGACGGTCCTGCTTACCTCCACCTGGGACGTGACAGGCGCCCGCACCGTGTTCGTCCGTGATGATGCAGCGGGCACCTGGTCAGGGACCGTGCTGGCGCAGGACCGCCCGACACGGGACTTCCTGCCACAGGTCAGGGCGTTCGGCACGCACCGGGACCGTGGCACGGGTGCGGACACCGTGTTCGCGGGCGACACGCGCGGCATCTTCGCGGGCGTCCAAGACCCGGCCGTCCCCGGCGGCGTGCGGTGGGGCACCGCGCCCGAGCTGCCGTTGACTGCGGACATGGCGAGCGGTCCCGGGCTTGCCGGGCGGCTGCGGATCAGCAGCTTCGCCGAGGCGGACGGCAGGTTGTTCGCCGCCATCGGCCAGCAGGTGTGGGTGCGGCAGGACGGCGCCAGCCCGCAATGGCGGCCACTCTACATCAACCCGCAGCCGTTCTACTCGCAAACCGGCTTGCGTGGCCTTACGGCCGTGACGGAACCCGGTGGCCGTCAGATGTTGCTCGCTGCCGTCGAGGGCAACCGATCTCGTGTTGTTCGCATCGACCCTGAGACCGGAGCCGATGCGACAGACTTGGACTTGAATGGCTTTCTCAACCGTGTCTGGGGTACCAGGGTCAGCTACGTGATCGGGGCCTACAATGACATGCCGCGCCTACCCGTGCCGGGCGGCGAGGCGCTGCTGATCGGCCTGGAAGCGTTCATCCCGGCGGCTTCGCCACGTCCGACCGGGCATACGGTGCTGGACGTGAACCATGGGCTGGAAGGGGGTGCATGGTTCCTCCTTCGCCAGCCCGATGGTCGCTACGAGCTGCGCGAGGTTCGACCGGACGGCGCCTTGGCGGACCGTGCGCTTGTGGCCGTAAGGGTGGCCCAAGCCTCGCCGTTCCGAAACGAGGCCGGTGTCATGTACCTCGGCGGGTATGACGCCAACGACGTGCCCGCGCACGACACGGCGTGGCTTGTCCAGAGCCGGGTGAAAATCAACGGTGACGTTCGGTAGCCCGGAACAACCATACCACTTCGTCAAACGACCCGATACCGTTGGCGAATTCGGAGTTGCCCGTCCGTTCACGGCGCCACGGCCCCGTGAAACCCGCTTTGTCGGCGTTGAGAACGGGTCCCTTCAGCCTCCCACTGCGCGTCGTGCCGGGTCGGATGAATTCGCCAACGGTATCCGACCCGCTGTCGAGATGAAACAGGTCAGCGGCGCTATCAGTCGGTCACGCGCAGTTCCTCGTAGGAGATCATGACGTGTTCCCGGAAGGCTGGGCGCTCCGCCAAAGCGTCGTAATAGCGACGCAGGACGGGACGGTCCCGCCGGGTGATGGGAATATCGAAGTAGCGGTAGAGCACGCTCCCCATCTGAATGTCGGCGAGCGTGAAATCGTCCCCGGCCAGGAACGCGCCGCGGGCGAGCTGGGCCTCCGCAATGTCAAGGAGATCGTCGAACTTCATGATGCCCGCCTTGATTGCGGCCGGGTCCTGCTTCGAGGGCGCTGTCCGCACCACGCGCCAGAAGATAGGCACCGTAAAGCCGAGGGTGACGTTGATCTTCGCCCACTCCGCCCAGCGGTCCACGTGCGCCCGCGCGAACCCCTCGCCCGGCCAGAAGGGAGCCGCACCGTAGCGGCCGGCAAGGTAGCGCAGGATCGCGCCTGTTTCCCAAAGCGGCTCGCCGTCGCCGTCGCGCAGCACGGGTACGGTGCCGTTCGGGTTCATGGCAAGGAACTCCGGCGTGCCCGTGCCACCGTAGTGGTGCCCGGCGTCGTGGCGCTCGCAGGGCAGGCCAAGCTCGCCGATGCACCACATCAGCGCCTGCACGTTGGACGAGGTTTTGCGCCCCCAAACCGTCAGCATCAAATTCGCTCCCATGCTTAGCCCGTTGCCGTCCGGTGCGCGACCATTGCGGGGATCATCCCATGGTAGGAACAGCCTTGCTCATTCGGGCTTGCCACGCATCGAAGGCCGCTTTCGCCTCGTCCGCCAGCTGCTGCACCATGGGCAAGGCGCGGTCCTCTACTGGCAAGGCGATCTCCCGGTACAGGCGCGCGTCGTCGAAGCCTGCTTCTGCCGCGGTGGTGCGGTCGTTCGCGTAGTGAACCCTGGCGATGCCTGCCCAATGAATGGCACCAAGACACATCGGGCAGGGTTCGGAGCTGGAGTAGATCACGCAGCCTTTCAGGAAACGGCTGCCCACCGCCTCGCAGGCCCGGCGGATCGCGACGACCTCGGCGTGTGCGGTCGGGTCGTTGGTGGTGAACGAACTGTTGTAACCCTCTGCGAGGACCTGGCCATCACGGACGATGACTGCGCCGAACGGCGGGCCGGTGCCCTCGTCCAGCGCGCGCGCCGAGAGCTCGATAGCACGCCGCATGAAAACGTCCTCAGCCTCGCTGGGCTGGTGTTTGACGGCTTTGGAACAGGGTTCACCTGGTTGCATTGCGGTTCCCTTGCTGCCTGTTGGAGGGCGTGGGTTTTGATGTGCGGTGAGAATGAGAAGATGAAAACGGGATCATGCCTCATCGGCGAGCAAGGCCCAGCGCTCGTGGTCGCGCCACTCGCCGCCAATGCGCAGGTAGCGCGGCGAGACCCCTTCCAAGCGGAAGCCGAGCCGCTGCACCAGCGTGATCGAGCGCAGGTTGCCAGGCTGGATGTTGGCCTCCAGCCGGTGCAGCCCCAGCGCCCCGAAGGCGTGCAACGCCGCCAGCCGGACCGCTTCGGTCATCAAGCCGCGCCCGGCCAGGGCCGCCATGCCGTAGTAGCCCAAGTAGGCGCTCTGGAAGGCGCCGGTGACGATCTCGGTCAGGTTTATTACGCCCGCAACCCGGCCCGATGCCGCCTCGCGGGCGACCAGCCCGACGTTGGGGCCGCAAAGCGTGCGCCCGAACCAGGCGTCGAAGCTGGCTTCGTCGGTGAAGGGGGCCGTCCAGCGGTGGTGGTGCTCGCGGCTGTCCAGGTTACCCCGGATGAGTTCGGCGGAGTCGGCACGGGTGGCGGTAGCTAAGATGACGGACATGGTTCCAGCTTCCCAGCTCCTGCCAACATCGTCCATTCCTCTCGGCGACGCCGTACTCTGTACCACTTGGCTAAATGACGGACGAGACGGAACGAGTGCATGGGGCAACTTGAACGCTACGATCAGGCGCAAGCGGAGGACGCCAGGGTATGCACATTGACGTCAACGGAACCCGGCTGTTCGTGGACGTAGAAGGGCCTGGCCTTGTGCCCGACGGCGCCACCATGCGCGAGAAGCCCACGCTGGTCCTTCTGCACGGCGGCCCCGCGGCCGACCACAGCTACTTCAAACCGGCCTTTTCAGCCCTCTCCGACGTCGCGCAGATCGTCTACGTGGACCATCGCGGCTGCGGGCGCAGCGCGGACAGCGATCCCGCCACCTGGCACCTGGACCAGTGGGGCGACGACGTGAAGGCGCTGTGCGACGCGCTGGGCGTGAGCAAGCCCATTGTGTTCGGCGAGTCGTTCGGCGGCTACGTCGCCCAGGCCTACGCGACGCGGCATCCCGAGCACCCGTCGAAGCTGATCCTCGCCAGCACGGCCGCGTCCATGGACTTCGAGGCGGTGTTCGACGCCTTCGCCCGGATTGGCGGGGCAGAAGTGGCGAGGATCGCGCGTGAGCGCTGGACGCGCCCAACTCCAGCGTCCCGGGCAACCTACATGGTGCACTGCGTGCCGCTTTACCGCCCGCCCATGCCGGGTTCGGCGCCGATTCGACGGACGATTGCACGGGAGGCTGTTGCGCTGCACTTCACCGGTGAGGGGCGAGAAGTCATGCGGATGGATTTCCGACCGGTGCTGGGAAGCGTTCGGTGCCCTGTCCTGGTCATGGTTGGGGATGCCGACCCGATCACGCCCGTTGCGTTCAGCGAGGCGATCGTGGCCTCGCTCCCGCCCGCCCTGGTGAGGTTCAAGCGCTTCCAAGGGTGCGGACATGGCGTCCAAGTGAACGACCCTGAAAGGTTCTTTGCCACCATGCGGGACTTCATCAACGAGGTGCCGCAGGAAGGTGTCGCCTAACCGGGTGTTGGGACGCTAAACGGTCGGATACCGTTGGTGAATTCACCTGATCCGGCACGGCGCGCCTCGGAATATTGAAGGGGCCTGTCCTCAAAGCCGGCAAAGCGGGTTCACAGGGCGTGTGGCGTTTTGAAAAAACGGTCAACTCCGAGTTCGCCAACGGTGTCGGTTCGTTTGCCGGACAGAGCGGGCATAGCAGGTCACGAGTGGTCGGACGGGCAAGCCCGACGTGCGGCACTCAGTTGGGAACGTCGCTTCGGCCCTCCACAGGATCGGGAGAGCGAAGATGAGTACCCCATGCCCGGGACCACGCTCCGAGCGGGACGAGCAACGCATAAAGCTCCCGCCCCATGGCCGAGGGCTGATAGCCCTCACCAGCATGTTCAACGAGCCGCGCCTCCCGCAACTCTTTCAGCCTCACGTTCAACACGGTCGGCGAGATCGTCTCGCACCTTTGTTGGAGTTCACGGAACGTCAGAGGGCCTGACTGGCTGAGCGTCCAGAGTACACCCATCGCCCAACGCCGGCCTAGTAGATCGAGCAACGCCATGATGGGCGCACCGCTCTTCGAGCCACGGACGGGTTGCCCCGGAACTGGAATGACGACCATCGCGTGATCTCCCCACCGCTACTGTTTCCATAGCATGGCTTGCCAGCGCCAGGCGGTGTTGCTACTAAAAACGTAGCACACCTTGCCCCTATCGCACCGAACACGGCGGTCATCCATGCCTTCACTCGCCTTGCTTGCGGCCATTGCCGCAGCGGTCACCTGGGCAGCGGCCTCTCTCATCGCACATGGGGCAGCCAAGCAGCTTGGTGCAGTCGAGTTTACGCGCGTGCAGCTCACGACCTCGTCCCTCGTGCTGGCAGTGATGGTGACCGCAGGCCATGGCTGGGGTGCAATCCCAGACGGGCACATGCCTGCGCTGGTCGTGAGCAGCTTGATTGGGGTCCTGTTGACCAACCTTGCCATGAGTGAATGCCTTCGGCGAGCTGGCCCCCGCCGGACGCAGCTTCTTCTTACAATGAGGACGCCGATCACCGGCCTGCTTGCCTTTGCCTACTTGGGTGAAGTCGTGACACCGGCCCTCTTGCTGGGAACTGGCTTGATGCTAGGCGGCATCCTGCTTGCAATTATCTTCGGCCGCGGAAACTTGGCGGACCATCCTCTTGAGGCAGTGAACGGCTCGCTCGCCACGGTTGTCATGCTGGGCCTCATGGCCGCGACGTGCCAGGCAATCGGCTTTGTCGCCATCAAACCGGCTATGCTGGAAGGGATGCATCCTCTGGTGGCATCCGCCTTGCGGACCATGGGAAGTGCGTGGGCGCTGACCACCATGACGCTGGTGCCAACACGACGCTTCACCCCACCTCTGGCACCAACAAAGAAGAATGTGCTCTGGGCGATTGTGCCTGGCTTGTTGGGCTACGTCGTCGCTTCCACGCTGTTACTCTATGCAATACGGAATGGGTCGGCGGGCGTCGCGGCGGGGATCGCCTCGACTGTTCCTGTCCTGTCATTGCCCATGATCTGGCTTGTGACAAGGAAGCGCCCATCGCCGACAGCCTGGCTCGGAGCTGCGCTCGTTGTTGGAGGGGCCATAATCATACGCGGTTGACTGTCCGCCTACCTTGGTTTGCCGGACGGCCAAGCACGGCCCCACGCAACGTAAGGGTCGCCTTAACTTTGAGATCAAGCTATGTCCGGTCCCGATGGAAGACAGACCCCTGAACCTATGATGCCCTGACCATGGCCGAGACGGACGATGACCGGAATGCGATAGCTGCGGTGAACAATGCCGAGTGGTGCACCGCCGTTTGGAAGTCGCATGGGCTGCCGGTCGAGCAAGCACATGGGATGTGGTTCACGAAGTCGCCCACGCCACCGTTCTATCCCAACGCCGTTACGGTCGATCCCGCGGCCCATCTCTCGACACAGGTGGCGATCATCGTGGCGCTCGCAGCAGGCCTAACCAATTTCAGCGTCAAGGACAGCTTCGCTCGCCTGCACTTGGAAAGCTCGGGTTTCCGATTGCTGTTCACGGCTCGCTGGCTGTGGCGCGACTACACCAATCATGTCGAGGCTCGCGGACACGCGACCCGGTGGAGGCGGGTCACGACCGGCTGCGATCTGGAGGAATGGGAATTCGCTTGGCAAGGCGAGGAGGTCGCCTACTCCGGGGTGTTCAAACCGGAGTTGCTGGATGACCCGCGTACCATCGTCATGGCTGGGATTGACCGGTCGGGAGCTATCAAGGCGGGAGGCGTGGCATACGAGACAGCAGACGCGCTGGGAATCACGAACATCTTCGGGAATGAAGAAGGCTTCCTGGAAGCTTTGCTGTCTCGCACATCGGCAAGGCAGGTGGTCTGCTATGAGCGCGGCGAAGCATTGCGCTCGGCTCAGCAGCGACATTTTGAAATACTAGGACCGCTCAACGTCTGGACCGGCACTGTGTAAGATCAACTTGGGTCGAGAGTGGATCATCATAGCCGACTGACCACCTGGGATTAGTTTGGCGGACGGCCTCGATGGAGCCTGGCAGGCAGGGTTCCAGTCCCGAACCCCTCACCCCCGCGGGCCTGAGCTGCATCTGACGAACTCTTTAAGCAGGCGCGTAATCTCTGCCGGCCGTTCCAGGTTTGACAGGTGGGCGGTGCCAGCCAACTCATGGTGCGACCCGTTCAACACCGTCACTGCGATGTGCCGGGACCGGTCCTGGATGTGGGGGAAGTCGAGGTTTCCCTGAATGACAAGCGTCGGCACCGATATCTCGCCCAGCCGCTGATAGGCGGGCGCGGCATCAATGCTTAACCCAGCCGGCGGCAACCGGAGCGCAACGGCGTTCATGTCGCGGAACAACTCGCGGGCCTGACCCGTGACACGTCCCTCTGGTACCAGCGGGCTGTCCAGCCATAGGTGTGCCTTGATCGCGATCACCTGGTCCAAGTCGCCAGCCTCTTGGGCCTCCTTGAGTTGGGCCACCAAGCCCTTGGCTTCGGGCGGATAGACCGCCTCGGGTGCGCCGGTCACGCTGGGCGCAACAAGGACAAGGCCATAAAAACGAGCTGGATGCTTGAGGATCGCATCAAGTGCCACTCGCCCACCCTCCGAGCATCCAACAAGGATCGCGGGCTTGCCGTCCGCGGTGGCGTCCATTACGGCCATCAAGTCGGCGACGGCGGAAAAGTCCTCCCCCTCGGCGTGGGTCTCACCACAGCCCCGCCGGTCGTAGGCGATGGCCTTGCTGCTGGCACCGATGCCATCCAGTTGTGCGCGCCACATGCGGCGGTCGCAGCCGCCAGCGTGCAGAAAGACGACAGGGTCGCCGCTGCCCACGACCTCCGCAGCCAGCATGGCGCGGCCGGATGCAATCTGACAATTGAGGCCCATAGCTCATCCTGTAGGAGCGATTGCGGCCGAACAAGGGAGCGTGCTGCAAGGCGGGGCGGAGTACCAGTTCTACTTGTTCGTCAGGATTGGTTTAACGAACAGGTATCACCTTGGAAACTCCGCGCCTTGCGCCACGTCAGCGAACGCCATGGCAACCGGCCCGAGCGCGTCCGGCGGTCTGGTGAGGAGGTGCAAGGTGCGGCGCAGCCTTGGCCGCAGCCGCAGCACCCCCAACCCGTCCCGGTTCTCCGGCAGGGCAAGTTCCGGCATGATCGTCAGCCCCAACCCTTCGCGCACCATGCTGGCCAGGGTCGCGTTGTCGCGCACGGCGCACAAGATCTCTGGATGGCTCGCCGCCGCGATCAGCAACTCCTCGATCAGCGCCTCGCATCCGCCACCTGACAGCAACATGCGCTGGCCGTGGAGGTGTTGCAGGCTGACGCTTTCCTGCCCGGCCAGCGTGTGCCCATCCGGCACCACCACCACGTAGTCGTCCTCGAACACGGCCCGGGCCACCAAGTCCGCATGGGTGCGGCTGGTGACGCCGACCTCGACGACGCCGGCAAGCACCCAATCCATGATCTCCGTGTCCCTGCCCTCGTACAGCGCCACCCGTATGCCGGGATGGCCGGCGCGCAGCCGCCGCAGCCACCCGGGCAGCAACCGCACCGCCGCACTCTGCACGACGCCGACCCGAAGCGGCCCGGCCAGCGCCCTGGGAGATGCCGTGCCGGCCGCGAGTCGCTCGACCGCGGCCAGCGCCGCCCGCGCCTCGGCGAGCGCCGCGGTGCCTGCCGTGGTCACGGTGGCGCCGTCGCGCCCGCGCATCAGCAACGGCACACCCAGGGTCCGCTCCC
>CAXTUQ010000149.1:6387-10953 GCA_964247405.1 uncultured Acetobacteraceae bacterium | reverse complement strand
ATCCGAACTTCGGCATGGAAAACTGCATGTAGTCGGACGGGACCCGGAACAGCTCGGCGCGCAGCGGGCCGTAGCTGACGCTCGACGCGGTGAACACGCCGCGCCGCCCGTCCACCTCCCCGTCCGCCCGCAGCGCCACGCCGTCCGCAGTGAGGCAGACGGTGCCGGCGCCGCGCGGGGACTGCACGGCCCAGTCGGTGCAAGGCAGCCCGGCCACCATGTCGTCGCCGCGCCGGGTCAGCCGCGCGCCGTCCAGCGTCAGCGGCTGCAGGTCGGCGTCGCGCACCGGGAGGGTCAGGGCGCTGCGCAGCGCCGTGTCCATCATCTGGACCGAGTGCGCGCGCAGATCGACGATCACCGCCTGGGTCCGGCCTTCCGGCTCCGCCCGCAGACGCTGCCCGGCCGCGTCCCAGGACAGCCGCAGCGCGCCCGGGACGCCGCCCGGCACGGCAGCCGCGGCGTCGCCTTCCAAGCGGTAGGTGACCGCGACATCGCGGCTGGGCTGGATGCGCGGACGGTCCTCAGCCCGCGCGGCCGGCGGTATGGCGACCAGCAGCCCCCCGAGCGCCAGCGCCGCGCGCCGGGTCACGGGGGGGACACCGGGGCCACCGGCACTGGTCCATCCGGGGTCGCGGCCATGCGGTTGAAATCGGCGGGCGGCACGAACTCGTTCGGCCCTGCCGGGGCGAAGCTGACGCTCACGGCCTCGATCAGGTTGCGATGCCCGGTTGCGTCCAGCCCGGAGGAGCGCAGCAGGATGCCGTCGTCGCTGATGCACATCGTGCCGCGGGTATTGTCCACCGCCACGTCCCACACCGTGCAGCGCACCGCGGCCACCGTGCCGGGCGCGCGCCGGGTGAAGCGCATCCGGTCGTTCAGTTGGAAGTACGTTTGCGGCCCGTCCTGGTAGGGCACGTCCAGCACCACCTGCTGTTCCGGCACCACCACGGCGATGCGCCGCGCCGCCTGGTCCACCAACATGTAGGTGCGGTCCGGCAGGTCGAGCCGCATAGGAGAGCCGCCGGCTTCGGACGTGACCCGCACCTCGATGGGCGCCGCGTCCGCGTTGACCACGCGGTACAGCACCGACGCTTCCCGCGTCGGCGCCAATGCCGGGCGGTCGGGGGCCGGGCGGTCCGGCGCCGCGGCGGCCGTGAGTGCCAGGGCGCACGTTCCGGTTGCGGCGACGGCCAGCGCGCGCCGGGTCATGCCTCAACCTCGGCCAAAGCCGCATCAATCCGCGGCGAGCGGTCGTAGAGCAGCCGGATCTCCGCCGCCAACGCCGCCGGGTCAGGATCGGGCAGCCAACGCGCCGGGGTTTGCACCGCTTTGGCCAGTTGGGTCTTGTACTCCTCCCGCGGGATTTCGTCGGCGCCGAACTGCGCCAGGTGCTTGGTGACGAACTGCGTGTCAAGCAGGGTGTAGCCGCCCATCCGCATGCGCGCGACCAGGTGCACCAGCGCCACCTTGGACGCGTCCCGCGCCACGCTGAACATGCTTTCCCCGAAGAACACGCCACCCAGCGACACGCCATACAGCCCGCCCACCAGCGCGCCGTCCTGCCGGCACTCCACCGAGTGCGCGCAGCCTCGGCGGTGCAGGTCGCCAAACAGCCGCTCGATGTCGGCGTTGATCCAGGTATCCTCCCGCCCCGGCGCTGCGGCGGCGCAGCCGGCGACCACGGCGGCGAAGGACTGGTTGCTGGTGACTTGGTAGCGGCCCGACAGCACGGTGCGCAGCAGCCGTCTCGGCAGGCGGAACCCCTCCAGCGGCAGCACGCCGCGCAGCTCCGGATCGAGCCAATACAGCCGCGCCCCCCGCCGCGTTTCCGCCATCGGGAACAGCCCGGCGCGGTATGCCCGCATCAGCAGCTCCGGCGTCACTTCGATCATTCTGCGCGACATGGTGGAATCGTGGCCTGCCTGCTCGGGTCTGCCCATATCCTATCACGTCCGACGACGCCGCGGGTTCCGAACCGTAGCGATTTCCACCCGGGCATTACTTCCCAGAGACGAAATGCTCCAGCCAATGGATCGTGTAGTCGCCGCGCCCGAACTCCGGCGCGTCCATGATGCGGCGGTGCAGCGGCAGCGTCGTCTTGATGCCCTGGACCGCGAACTCATTGAGGGCGCGGCGCATACGGGCGATGGCCTCCGGCCGGGTGGGCGCGTGGACGATCAGCTTGGCCACCATGCTGTCGTAATAGGGCGGCACGACATAGCCGGCATACAGCGCGCTATCGACCCGCACGCCAAGGCCGCCCGGCGCATGGAACACGTCCACCCGGCCCGGCGTCGGCATGAACGTCTCCGGGTCCTCCGCCGTCACCCGGCACTCGATGGCGTGGCCGCGGAACTCGATGTCCGCCTGCTCATAACCGAGCTTGTGCCCGGCGGCGACGCGGAGCTGCTCGCGCACCAGGTCGACGCCGCAGACCATCTCGGTGACGGGATGCTCGACCTGCAACCGCGTGTTCATCTCGATGAAGGCGAACTGCTTGTCCTGGTACAGGAACTCCAGCGTGCCGGCGTTGCGGTAGCCGAGCCGCCGCAGCCCCGCGGTCACCACGGCGCCCAGGCTGTCCCGCTCGGCCGCGGTGAGCGCAGGCGATCCGGCCTCCTCCAGCAGCTTCTGATGCCGGCGCTGCAGGCTGCAGTCGCGCTCGCCGAAATGCACGACGTTGCCGTGGGCGTCCGCCATCACCTGAAGCTCGATGTGCCGGGGGCGGTCGAGGTATTTTTCGATATACACCGCGTCGTCGCCGAAGGCCGTGCGCGCCTCGGTCCGCGCGACCGTCCAGGCTTCCTCGATGTCGTCCGCCGTCTGCGCCACCTTCATGCCGCGCCCGCCGCCGCCGGCCGCCGCCTTCACCAGCACGGGGTAGCCGATCCGCTCCCCCACGGCGCGCGCTTGGTCGAGGTCGGCCACCGCGCCGTCGGACCCGGGCACCAAGGGCACGCCGAGCGAGGCCATCGCCGCCTTGGCCGCGATCTTGTCGCCCATCATGCGGATGTGCGCGGGCGACGGGCCGATGAAGGTCATGCCGTGCGCTTCCACCATCTCGGCGAAGCGCGCGTTCTCCGACAGGAAGCCGTAGCCCGGGTGGATCGCGTCCGCCCCGGTGACGGCCGCCGCCGACAGGATCGCCGGGATGTTCAGGTAGCTGTCCCGCGCCGACGGCGGGCCGATGCACACGCTCTCATCCGCGAGGCGGACGTGCATGGCGTCGGTGTCGGCGGTCGAGTGCACCGCGACGGTGGGGATGCCCAGCTCGCGGCAGGCGCGCTGGATGCGCAGCGCGATCTCCCCCCGGTTGGCGATCAGGACCTTGCCGAACACTACTCGATGACCAGCAGCGGCTGCGCGTACTCGACCGGCTCGCCGCTGGCGATCAGGATTCGGGTCACGGTGCCGGCGTGCGGCGCCTTGATCTGGTTGAAGGTCTTCATCGCCTCGATCAGCAGCACCGTCTGCCCAGCGCTCACGCTGCGGCCCACGGCGACGAAGGGGGTGGCGCCGGGTTCGGGGGCCAGGTAGGCGATGCCGACCATGGGGCGGGTGACGGCGCCGGGCGGGACGGCCTCCTCGGCAGCCGGGACTGGCGGCGCGGCGCTCGGCGCAAGGACGGCGGGCGCGGCCTGCATCACGCCCGCGGCGCCGCGCACCAGATGCAGGCGCACGTCGCCCGCGGTGATATCGACCTCCGTCAGCGCCGCGTCCCGCATGATGCCGCTCAGCGCCCGGATGGTCTCCACGTCGAAACCGATTTTCGCTCCGCTCAACGCGCGTCCTCCAACATTTCGGCGTCACACCGCCCCGAGATAGTCATATTGGGGCCGTTCGGCAGGGCGATCAGGGGACGGGGGACGGCCAGAACGCTTGACATGGGCGCGCCTATCACGCCCGGTCCGGCCCGTCCATCGCCCAGGGAAAGGAGGCTCGCACCGGAGCGCAACGGCTTACATGTCCGGAGTAGGCTCCGCCGCACCGTTGTGCCTGTGAGTACTTCACGGGCATAGACGTAAACGCACTTCACTTTTGCGGCCTTGCGATCCATTTCTCTCCGGAAACACAACAGAAACACAGAGGACATGATGGCGTTGCAACTCGGTACTCTACAGAGACGCGTCTCTCAGAGACGCGCTGCTTGAGGCTGGCGCAACGCCTGACAAGGCCAATGAGGCAAGCGAAGAGGTTGCGGGCTATGACAATTGCCTTACCCGTTTGACCACAATGGTCCAGGCAGCGATTGCCTTGGTCGTCGTGCTGATCGGCAGTCAAGCCGCCATTTAGATCAAGATGGGCGAGATCAGCGGCCAACTGGCCGCGCTTTCTGCTCGCGTTCACTGACCCCTTTTCCGAAAAGGCATCCCACACCGGCCACGTCGCGATCTCGACATCGCTGAAACCCGAGCGCGCCGAGGCGCTGGGGCCGGTTCAGCAAGCGCCCGTCATGCCGATCCCGCCCCCGCGCTCGCTTGCCCCGCGCCGCCCGCTTCCACATATTGCCGGCATGGTCGATATCTCCGTGAACGGCGAGCCGCGCGCCATCCCGCCGGGCCATAC
>CAXTUQ010000149.1:2629-6377 GCA_964247405.1 uncultured Acetobacteraceae bacterium | reverse complement strand
GCTCCTGGGCGCGCTCGGCCTTGACCCGCGCAAGGTGGCGGTTGAGCGCAACGAGGCCATCGTGTCCCGCTCGCAATACGACGCGACCCCGCTCGACGCCGGCGACCAGATCGAGATCGTGCACTTCATTGGAGGCGGCTGACATGGATACCCTGTTGCGCGATGACGACGCCCGGCTTGGCGAGGACACCTGGACCGTGGCGGGGCGGCAGTTCCGCTCGCGGCTCGTCGTGGGCACCGGCAAGTACAAGAGCCTGGAAGAGACCGCGCAGGCCATCGAGGCGTCGGGGGCGGAGATGGTCACGGTCGCGGTGCGCCGGGTGAACCTGTCGGACCGCGGCGCCCCCATGCTGCAGGACCACGTGGACCCCAAGCGCTACACCTACCTGCCCAACACCGCCGGGTGCCACACCGCGAACGACGCGGTCCGCACCCTGCGCCTGGCGCGGGAGGCCGGGGGATGGAACCTGGTGAAGCTGGAGGTGCTGGGGCCGCCGCCGCACCTTTACCCCGACATGCCCGCGACGTTCGAGGCGGCGGAGGCGCTGATCCGCGACGGGTTCGACGTCATGGTGTACTGCGCTGACGACCCGCTCGCCGCCAAGCGGCTGGAGGAGATGGGCTGCGTCGCCATCATGCCGCTGGGCGCCCCCATCGGCTCCGGCCTCGGCGTGCAGAACCCGGCGATGCTGTCGCTGATCATCGAGGGGGCGGGCGTGCCCGTGCTGGTGGACGCCGGCGTGGGCACGGCGTCCGACGCCGCCATCGCCATGGAGATCGGCTGCGACGCCGTGCTGCTGAATTCCGCCATCGCCCATGCGCGGGACCCCGTCCGCATGGCGCGGGCGATGAAGGCGGCGGTGGAGGCCGGGCGGCACGCGCGGCTCGCCGGGCGGATGCCGCGCCGCATGGGAGCGGAGCCGAGCAGCCCGTTGGCCGGCCTGATCCGCTGAGCAGCGGCGGCCGGCCTCCCGGGCCATCGCCCAGGAGGCCGGCCCGTTTGCTGAGGCCACACTCAATACTTCGTTCTATTTGGTTAGCATTGTAATAGACGAGTAGCGCTGGTCGTTTATGAAGACATAACAGCGGCAGTCCCTGTAAAACGTTGTTGTAGCTTTAAGCCGCCGAGACTTCGCGTCTCAGCGGTCTCGTCGCGCGAGAACCAGGAACAATCCTCAAACGTTTAAACGATTTTTACGGGCCGCGGGGCTTTACTGGGTTGATCTTTAGTGTCGGATGGGTTGAATGGCCTTTGCACAACTCAACGAGGCCTTGGATGAACCTTTCCGCCGCCCTCCTACCCCCCATGTTCGCGTCCGCCTTGCTGCTGGCCGGCACGGCCGAGGCTGCGCCGGACTTGGCGCCGGATTGGGGGAGCACGCGGGACGGCAAGGGCTGGAAGGAAAGCGGGGAAGCGTCATGGTATGGCGGCTGGCACCAGGGCCGGCCCACCAGCAGCGGGGAGCGGTTCGACGAGCGCGCCATGACCGCCGCCCATGCCCGCCTGCCGCTCGGCAGCCGCGTCCGCGTCACCCTGCGGGACACCGGGCGCAGCGTCGTCGTCACCATCAACGACCGCCTGCCGCCGAAGCGCTGGCGCGTCATCGACCTGTCCCGCGGGGCCGCCGCCCGGCTCGGCATGGTGGACCAGGGCCTGGGCGACGTGACGCTCACGCCCGTCAGCATGAGGGTGCCGGAGGAGGTGGCGGAAGCGCCGGAGGGCGCGGCGCAGGACCGGCCGGGCCGGGGCGGGCCGCTCAGTCCTCGGCGACGTGATCGGCCACATACGCGCCCCGGGCGCCCATAGGCAGCGGCGTCCCGTCCGTGCTGTCGCGCGAGGTTTGCAGCTCCAGTTCCGCGTTCAGCTCCGCGCCCAGCAGCACGGCATAGACGGTGACGAAGAACCACATCATGACGCCGACCACGGTGCCGAGCGGCCCGTAGGTCGCGTCATAGGTCGCGAACTGCGCCACGTAGAACGAGAACAGCGCCGACACCAAGACCCACAGCACCGTCGCCACCACCGAACCCGGCGTCACCCAGCGCCAGCGCGGACGCTCCCGCGACGGGCCGTAGCGGTAAAGCAGCGACAAGCCGACCAGGATCGCCAGCACCAGCAGCCCGAAGCTCGCGATGCGGATCAGCGCCGTCTGGTGCTCGGCGATCCCCAGCCCGGCCAGCACGGCGGGCAAGCCGACCAGCAGCGACAGCCCGATGGCGGCGCTCAGGATCGCCATCAGGGTGATGGTGAACGACAGCAGTTGGTATCGCAGGAAGCTGCGCCGCTCCCGCTCCTCATAGGCGACGTTGAGCGCCGCGATGATCGACTTCGTGCCGGTCGCCGAACTCCATAGCGTCACCGCCGTGTTGAACAGCAGATGCAGGCCGAGCGACCCCGGCGGCCGCGTCACCAGCACGTGCACGCGCTCCGAGATGAGCTGCCAGGCGGACGGCGGCAGCAGGTCGCGCAGCACCTCAAGCTGCGGCTCCACGGTGGCCGGGTCGAACAGCAGGCCATACACCGAGATCAGCATGGAGATCGCCGGGAACAGCGCCAGCGTCGCGTAGAAGGCGCAGCCGGCGGCGACGAGGGCCACGCGGTCGGTCAGCATCTCGATGAGCACGCGCTTCAGCACCGCCTTCCAGCCGGGCCACGGGATGTCCTGCGGCGCCTCGGCATGACGCCCGAGCGCCACGGCGCAAGGCTCCAGGACGATGCGCGCCGATTCGACGCCCGGCCCCGCCGCGTCATTGCGGGGATCGGTGGACGCCGGCGCCCCGAGGGGGGTGGCGGATGCGGGCGGCGCGTCGGCAGGCGGGGGACCGATGGGCCTCATTGTTGAAAGTCCTCAATGGAAGCAGTCTGTTGCGGCGGAACGTTAATGCGTTGTTTATCTGTGGGAATCCTAACGCTTCCTGACGCGGAATCCTGCTTGAGAATAATCACGGCTCAAGCGGATTTTTCTCTTGCACAGGGGGGGATGGGGTCCTATTTCCGCGTCCACGCAGCAACGCACGTGCCTCTGGCCCCTGGGGTTACGCAACGACGTCAAGCGTTCTGGCACACCTCGCTTCCGCTAGTTCGTTCGACCGTTCCGTCAACCCGCCTGCCGGTTTTTGCCCGGCGGGCACGCCCCCGCATCGCCGGGGCGTCTAATCCTGGAGACTAGGCGCGATGACCCCTAAGATCGCAGCGTACTTGGCCGACCATGTGCCGGCCACCCCTTGCCTTGTGCTCGACGTGGACCGTGTCGAGCAGAACTACCGCACGCTGCTGAGCGCCCTGCCGCTCGCGCGCGTCTATTATGCCGTGAAGGCCAACCCGGCGGCGCCCATCCTGCAGCGCCTGGTCGGCCTCGGCAGCAGCTTCGACGCGGCCTCAATCGAGGAGATCGAGTTCTGCCTCGCCGCCGGTGCCAAGCCCGCCGCCATCAGCTTCGGCAACACCATCAAGAAGGCGTCCGCGATCCGCCGTGCCCATGAGGCCGGGGTGGACATGTTCGCCTTCGACAGCGTGGAGGAGCTGGAGAAGCTGGCCGAGTTTGCCCCGGGCAGCCGGGTGTACTGCCGCCTCCTGGTGCAGAACGACGGCGCGGAGTGGCCGCTGTCCCGCAAGTTCGGCACGACCGTGGAGACGGCGCGCGAGCTGATGATCCGCGCGGGCGAGCTTGGGCTGGACCCCTACGGCCTGTCGTTCCACGTCGGCAGCCAGCAGACCACGACCGGCAGCTACGAGACGGCCATCGGC
>CAXTUQ010000149.1:0-2619 GCA_964247405.1 uncultured Acetobacteraceae bacterium | reverse complement strand
CCATATTGTTCACCGACCTGGCCGCGGCCGGCGTCAACCTGCGCATGGTGAACCTGGGCGGCGGCTACCCCGTGCGCTACCGCGACGAGATCCCGGGCATCGACCGCTTCGCCGACGCGATCATGCACGCGATGACCCAGCACTTCGGCAATGACCTGCCGGAGATCCTGGTGGAGCCGGGCCGCTTCCTGGTCGGCGACGCCGGGGTGGTCAGCGCGGAGGTGGTGCTGGTCTGCCACAAGGCGAAGGCGGACCCGGTGCGCTGGGTTTACCTCGACATCGGGCGGTTCGGCGGCCTGGCGGAGACGGAAGGCGAATCGATCAAGTACCGGTTCAAGACCGACCATGACGAGGGGGAGGCCGGGCCGGTCGCGATTGCCGGGCCGACCTGCGACGGCGCCGACATCCTGTATGAGCGGGCCAACTACCGCCTGCCCTTGGCGCTGCGTTGCGGCGACCGCGTGCAGATCGAGTCCACCGGCGCCTACGTGACGACCTACGCCAGCCAGCGCTTCAACGGCTTCGCCCCGTTGGCGGAGCATTACATCTGACGCACGCTGCCGGGGAGCGGTTCGTCCGGGTCCGCTCCCCGTTGTCGCAATAATTGTTCTTGCGTCGCAATATGACATTTGTTATGTTTATGGATAGAATTTTCATGGGCGCTCAATTTCGTGACGCATTGCGGAGACACTGCGCCGGCTGACCCGCTGCTCACCATCGCGGCCTTGCAGCAGGAGGTGGTGCGGCTCCGGGAAGCGGTGGAGGCCCGCAACGAGTTCATTTCGGTGGCCGCGCATGAGTTGCGCAACCCGTTGACGCCGCTGCTGATGACGGTGCAGTCGATGCGCCGCACGATTGAGCGCCAGGCAGGGGAGTGTCATGCGGGGGAGCGTCATGCGGGCACGCCGGACCCCATCGTTGCCGGCCTGGCCCGGCTGGACCGCGTGGTGCAGCATTACGTCAGGCGCTGCGACTCGATGCTCGACATTGCCCGCCTGTCGTCCGGCACGTTCCGCGTCGAATGGGCGGAGGCGGACATCGCCGTGCTGCTGCGCGGCGTGGTGGAAGACCTTACGCCTTATGCGGAGCGGGCGGGGTCACGGATTGACCTCCTGGCGCCCGACACGCTCGTCACGGCCTGCGATGAGCTGGCCGTGCAGCAGGTCGTCGAGAACCTGGTGTCGAACGCGGTCAAGTATGGCGGGAAGAAGCCGATCAGCGTGTCGCTCCGGGATGAGCCGGGCTGGGTGGCGCTCGACGTGCGTGACCAGGGCATCGGCATCAGCGCCGCCGACCAGGCGCGCATCTTCTCCCGGTTCGAGCGCGCGGTGTCGCGGCAGCAGAAGCCGGGCTTCGGGCTGGGCCTGTGGGTGGTCGGCCGCCTGGTCGCCGCGATGGGCGGCACCGTTCAAGTTTCGAGCGGCCTGGACCAAGGCTCGACGTTCAGCGTGCGGCTTCCGCATCGCCCGGGTTCAAGGCCCACGTAGCCAGCTTGCCGCGCGGCCCCGTCTGTGCCGAAATGCCCGGCACCTGTCCGGCCGATGCCCGGGCCAGGCGGAGGGCGGCTTGATGGATGGGGGAGCGACTGCAACCGTGGGCAAGGGCCTGGCCGCCTCCCCCGGCGCGCTGGCCGGGCTGCGCGTGGTGGACCTGACCCGAGTACTGGGCGGGCCGTACTGCACGATGATCCTGGCCGACCATGGCGCCGAGGTGATCAAGTTGGAGCCGCCGCAGGGCGACGAGGTGCGCGACTGGGGGCCGCCCTTCCTGGAACAGATGGGGGGCGAGCAGGACGCCAGCTACTTCATCGGCGTCAACCGCAACAAGCGCGGAGTGGCACTCGACCTCCGGCAGCCCGCCGGGCGCGCGGTGCTGCTGCGCCTGATCGAGACCGCCGACGTGCTGATCGAGAACTTCAAGCCCGGCACCATGGAGCGCTGGGGCCTTGCCTATGAGGCGGACCTGGCGCCGCGCTTCCCGCGGCTGATCCATTGCCGGGTGTCCGGCTTCGGCGCGGACGGGCCGCTGGGCGGCCTGCCGGGCTATGACGCGATCCTGCAGGCGATGACCGGGCTGATGAGCGTGAACGGCGCTCCGTCCACCGGGCCGCTGCGGCTCGGCACGCCGGTGGTCGATCTGGCGACCGGGCTGTTCTCCGCCGTGGGCATCCTGATGGCGCTGCACGAGCGGGCGGCGTCCGGACGCGGGCAGTACCTGGACATGACGCTGCACGATTGCGGCATGGCGCTGCTGCACCCCCACGCCGCCAACTTCTTCCTGAACGGCGTCCGGCCGCTTCCGTTGGGCAACCCGCACCCGAACCTCGCGCCCTACCAGCAGTTCGCGACGGCGACCGGGCAGATCTTCGTCGCCGCCGGGAATGACGGCCAGTTCCGCAAGCTGTGCCAGTACATCGGCCGGCCGGAGCGTGTGGACGATCCGCGCTTCGCCGCCAACGCCGGGCGCGTCGCGAACCGGGAAGCGTTGGCGGAGCAGCTCGACGCCGCCTTCGCCAGGCAGGACGGGGAGGCGGCGTGCCAGGCGCTGCTGCGGGCGGGCGTGCCGGCCGGGCCGGTGCTGGCGGTGGACCAAGCGGTGGGGGGCGAGCACGCCGCCGCT
>CAXTUQ010000148.1:8148-10976 GCA_964247405.1 uncultured Acetobacteraceae bacterium | reverse complement strand
GGTAGCGGCGGCATGATGCGGGAGGGGCGGGGGTTTGTTCAGCGTGCGGACCGGCTGCCACTCTCTCCAGGTCGGCTTTGTCGGCAAGGGAAGGGGCGCGGTGCTTAATGAAGCCGGCGATGTCCTCGATCTTTGGCGCCAACTCGCGCAGCATCTTCTGGGTTTCCGCCATGGACCGCTCTTGAGCATCGGCCCGGGCGGCAGCGTCCCGGAATGCCGCCTTCATCTCGCCAAGCAGGGCGCGGACCTCGGCCATCGTCGCTTCTGCCGAGGCCTCGTCGTAGGAACGCGGCGCCCGGGGCGTCACCAGTGCGAACACGTCCGGGGGCGCCGTTTCCTTTGGCCCGTGGCCGGGCGGTTCAGCCATGCTGGCCGGCTTCCCAATTGTCCTTGATCCAGGTCCAGATGCTCGGGTTGGCCCGGCCGAAATAGGACGCCACCTCGACCACCAAGGCGGCCTCGGACGCGCCGTCCGTGATGCCCAGCGCATCGGAGACCTCCTTGGCGGTCGCCTTGGCGGCGACAAGCCAGCCCCGGTTTCCGTCGAACGGGTAGTTCACCCGGGGGAAATGCTGGTGAATGGCCGTTGCCAGCCCGCCGCTCCCCGGCCCGGCTTGGATGATGACGGCAAAAATGGCCATGTCGGAAACCTGTCTTGCTGCGCCGGGACTCCCGAGCCTGATCGCTTCAGGCAGGAGAAGCGATCAGGCTCTAGCATTTTGGTGAAGAACGCGGAACCTCGTTTCAGGCGGATGATGGGTTTCACCCATCCTACGCGCCCCATGCCGTAGGATGGGTGCAACCCATCGGCGGATGACGGTCATTCAACCAAGCCGCCCGCATCATACGAAGCGGAAATTCGCCGCGGTGAGGGCGTTGCCGGGCGCTCCAGTCACGCCGGTCAGCTCGATCGTGGCGCCGCCGGCGAAGGTGATGGCCGTGCCGCCCGGGTTGTTGGTCCCGGTGCTGTCAACGGTGGGCGGCGAGAAAAAGGCCGGGCGCGACTGGATGGCAAGCGCCTCGAAGCTGGCGGCCTGCCGGCCTTGGAGCTGGATAATGTCGGTCGCCGGGTTGAAGCCGTTGATCACGTCGTCGCCGAACGGGTTGCCCGCGGCGGTCCCGTATTCATCACGGACCGACACGGGGTGGGCCGTGATCAGGGCGTCGTTGTTGAGCAGGCCGTAAACAAGGCCGGAGCTGCCGGCGATGGTCTGCGGGCTGATCTGGATGGTGTTGCCGAACACGGCCGGCGCTCCGCCCTGGAGCTGGCCCAACTGGGTTTGCAGGTCCTTGAAGCTGAAGCTGCCGCTGTCGATGGACAGGGCCGCCGGGCGCTCCAGGGATTGCGTTTGCGCCAGGCCCAGGATTTCCGACCGGTCGGCGGCGAGTTCCACGGCGTTGGCCGGGCGGCCGAGCGCCGCCTCGAACGCGGCGTTGACATGGGCGGCGAACTCGGCGCCGCGGGTCAGCGCCGCTTCGGCGGCTTCGATCGTCGTCTTGCCGGCCACGAGCGCCTGTTCGGTTGCGAGCAGTTCCGCGACCGTCGATGCCCGGCCCAGCACGTGCTGGTAGGCGAGCGCGATGACGTTGCGTTCTTCTGCGCTGGTTGCCAGCACGTTCCGCAAGCTGGAAAGGCTGGCGCCGGCCGCGAGGGCGGCTTGCGTCCTGGGGACCTCCGCGTAGGCGGTGGGGATGCGGCCCACCGTCGTCTCAAACAGCCGGGTGACCGCGCCCGCCGCTTCCGCCGTGGTAGACAGGGTGCTGCGCAGGCCGGCCAGGCTGCCGCCGCGGGCCAGGTTGCGCTCATCGCCCGCAAGCTCCGCCGCGGTCACGGGGCGGCCGAGCACGTCCGTGTAGAGCGTCCCAATCGCCGCCGCGGCGTAGCCGGTCGTGGCGAGAAAGGCGCGCAGGGCGGAGAGTGGCGTCCCGTCCTGCAACTGCTGCACGCCCAGCGCCAACTCGGCCGCGGTGGGCGTGCGGCCGATGACCTGTTGGTAAGCCAGGCTCAAGGCCTGCCCGGCCTCCGGAGCGCTGCCGTTGACCGCCATTGCACTGTCCTTCCCGCCATGCGGCGCTGCCGTTTCTGCGGCGGGCAAGTAACCCTGGATTATGGCTGAATCATGATGCTTTCCGAAGCAGTCAAGAGAAGATGCAAGGGCACACGATGAGCAAACTTTCCCTCAAGGCCATGGACCGATAGCAGTAAAACTTATTATCAAATGCTGATTGAACATGCGGTGCGGGCGGTTTCACCGTGTCGCGCCGCCCGGTGCTGCAATCGGCCATCATCCGCCCAGTGACGGAACGGCTGCTGCGGGACGCCGGGCTGGCGCCGGGGCTGCGGGCGGAGGCGCTGCACAGCCAGGCGGCGGGGCGGCTGCAATATTGCGCCGGGGCGCGCAGGGCGTGAACCGGGGCGCCGTTCAGGCCGCCATGCGGTGCAGGGCGCACAGCTTGTTGCCCGCGGGGTCGCGGAGGTAGGCGATGTAAAGCCGTCCCCCGCCGCGCAGGCCCGGCGGGTCCTCGCAGGCCGTGCCGCCGCCCGCCAGCCCGGCGGCGTGCCAGGCGTCAACCCGTTCGGGCGAGTTGGCGGCGAAGCCGATGGTGCCGCCGTTCGCGCCCGACGCCGGCTGGCCGTTGACCGGCGCCGTGATGGCGAAGATGCCGGCGGCGGTCCGGTAGAAGACGCGGCCGTGGGCGTCGCCGGCGCCGGGCGGAACGCCGAGGGCGCCCAGGGTGGCGTCGTAGAACGATTTCGAGGCTACGAGGTCGCTGGCGCCGCCCATGACGTGGCTGAACATGCGTTCTCTCCATGGTGTATCGCTAGG
>CAXTUQ010000148.1:3052-8138 GCA_964247405.1 uncultured Acetobacteraceae bacterium | reverse complement strand
TGAACCTGCGGGCTCTCCTTCGGGTCGCCCGGGCGCCCCTGGCGGGGGGCTTGTTGCGGGGCGCGCAGCGTGACGCTTCTGCGAATAAACGCCTATTTTGATCCATGAACCCGCATTTGTCATTGATCGGGCGCCGTACGGAAGCGAGCATCGGGCCTCGCCCCAATCGTTCGGGTGATCCGGGAGCTTTGCATGGCGGCCATTCTGAGCGTGTTCCACCTGCATGAGACGGGGTGGCACACCTACACCAGCCCCCAGTTGCCGGGGCTGTTCCTCACCGGCCCCGACGAGGATGCGCTGGCCTTGTCCAACGCGCTTCCCTCGACGATCTGCGCCTTGATCGAGGCGGCGGACCAGCGCGCGGTGTCCATCCGGCAGGCGGAGTCGTACCGCGGCCGTCTCACGCCCAGGCATAATATCGCTGCAAGAGACGTGTTGCATTTTTTAGTGACAAATACCGAGCCGGAGATGTCAAACTCGGACGCTCACCTGGCTCGGCAGAACCATGACAGCAAGGCTCGTCATCGAAACAAACAGGGTTGAGGCGTGGCTCCGGAGCCTGGGGTGCGCGAAGGGGGCCTGCCCGAACCAGTTCACCTGCATCTGGCACCCGCCCGGCGGGAGGCCGCCGTTCCTGGTGCCGAACCCCGCGCGCTACCCCCACGTGCCCTTCAAGCAGATGTGCCGCCTGGCCGACATGCTGGCGGAGATCATGGACGCCCCGGGGTTTGGCTTTCCGATGCCGTGAGGGGGGCGGTCCCGGCCGTCCTAAGCAACCCCGTGCAAGTTGGGACACGCATGCTCAGGATCGTAGGGCGGATAAGCGAGGCGCCATCCGCCTCCCGTTCGCACCGCCAGGCGGCGCATGGCGCTCCGCTTATGCGCCCTACACGTCCGGGTTGGCCCAGCCATCCATGGCCCAAGCTGCAAAAGGCTGCTTAGCGATGACGGTCGGCTTCCATCCTCTCTCGGAGGATGCGGTTTATCTCGGTCTGGTAACGCCCGCTCCGGCGTTTGAGCCAATCGAGAACGTCGGCATCCAAGCGGAGGCTGATCGCTTCCTTGCGCGGCCTGTAGAAGCGGCGGGCATGCTCCCAGTTCTCCGCCGGCGCTTCCGGGATGTCGGCCGTGTCGGGATGGCCGTTCAAGGCACGAAGCTGAGCCAGTTGCGCTTCGGTCAGGGCGGGTTCAGTCATGATTTCCTTGCTCACGGGGGGCGAGAACGAAGCTCGCGAGCTGTTTGACCGCCTGACAAAAGGCGGGACAGACATCGCCCCACCCGGCCACATTGGCAAGGTGATCAGGCTGCCCGATGGAAGCGTCATCAGTTACAGGCCGAGATCGAAAGTTACAGGCCGAGATCGAAAAGCAGTCCTCCGACGATCGACGTGAACGTGCCCGGTTTGAATATCCGGAAATTGAAGTTTCCTGGGGAGAGCGGCTGATGAGGACTTTGACGGATTGCGAGCGCCGCAGCTTGGTCGAAGAGTTTCATGCCGAATCTGGAAGCGACCTGGTTGGGCTTTGGGAAATCGCGAAAGAGGTTGAGGAGCTTGTCGGAACAGGCGAAACGGCCAGGGAACAAAGCTTGGTGATCGTCAGGGATCTCCTGGAGGAAGGTCTGGTCGCGGGTGATCCGCCTTACAGTCCAGGGGGTTACAAGGCCTGGGACGACCAAGTTCCCGTCAACGTGGTGGTTCGGATCCGCACTGAGTGGCTAAGCCTGGGCCGCACGCCGAACATACCCGATATCGTGTGGTTTGGCCGCCGCGCGTAATACGGACGGCTTGGTTGAATGACCGTCATCCGCCGATGGGTTGCACCCATCCTACGCGACCCATGCCGTAGGATGGGTGCAACCCATCAGCAACCGCACACGGGTCGATCAATGCTGCCGCCCGTATAAGGCTGCGTCACTGGGGCGTGGTAGGCGCAGCAGCAGGCGTGAGGTGGTCAGCACGGCGGAACGTGGCTGGCAAGGAAGTCCGTGCAGGCGCTTGGCTCGGTCAGGTTGGAACCCTGCAAGGGTTCGTTGCCCGGCAAAACGGGATTGGGCGGGTTTTTAAGCCATCGTCGGCCGGTTGGAAGGAAGCGGCTCGTTTGCCTGCTCACCCCGCCCGGCTGAGCAGGTCCTTCACCCGGGCGGCGAGGGTTTCCAGGGCGAAGGGCTTGACCAGCACGTGCATGCCCGGCTCCAGGTGGCCGTGGCTGAGCACGGCGGTCTCGGCGTAGCCGGTGATGAACAGCACCTTGAGGCCGGGGCGCAGCGCGCGGGCGGCGTCGGCGACCTGGCGGCCGTTGGTGCCGCCGGGCAGGCCCACGTCGGTGATCAAGAGGTCGATGCGCGCGCCGGAGCGGAGCACCCGCAGCCCGGCGGCGCCGTCCTCCGCTTCCAGGGTCCGGTAGCCCAGCTCCCCCAAGACCTCGGTGGCCAGCATCCGCACGGTGGCCTCGTCGTCCACCACCAGCACGGTCTCGCCCTGCTGGGCGCGGGGCGCCTGCGAAAGGTCGGGCGGCGGCGGCGCGTCCTCCGGGCGGCCGAGGTGGCGCGGCAGGTAAAGCCGCACCGCCGTGCCCTGGCCCGGCGCGGAGTGGATGCGGACCTGGCCGCCGGACTGCTGCACGAAGCCGTAGATCATGGACAGGCCGAGGCCGGTGCCCTGGCCGATGGGCTTGGTGGTGAAGAACGGGTCGAAGGCCTTGGCCGCGACCTCCGGCGTCATGCCGGCGCCGGTGTCGCTGACGCACAGGGTGACGTAAGCGCCGGGCGGCAGGCCGCGGGCGCGTGCCGTGCGCCCGTCGAGCCAGCCGTTGCCGGTCTCGATGGCGAGGCTGCCGCCGTCCGGCATGGCGTCTCGGGCGTTGATGCACAGGTTGAGCAGCGCGTTCTCAAGCTGGCTCGGGTCCACGAGCGTGCTCCACAGGCCGGCGGCGCCGCTGACCTCGACGGTGATGGCGGGGCCGACGGTGCGGCGGACCAGCTCCTCCATGCCGGCCACCAGGCGGTTCACGTCGGTGGCGCGCGGCTCCAGCGTTTGCCGGCGGGAAAAGGCGAGCAGGCGGTGGGTGAGGGCGGCGGCGCGGCTGGCGGAGGCCTGGGCGGAGGCGACCAAGCGGTCCACGTCGCCGAAGCGGCCCTGCTCCACCCGGGTCTTCAGCAGCTCCAGGGAGCCGGCGATGCCGGTCAGCAGGTTGTTGAAGTCGTGAGCGAGGCCGCCGGTGAGCTGGCCCACCGCCTCCATCTTCTGCGACTGGCGGAGCGACGCCTCCGCCTGCATCAGCTCGGCCGTGCGTTCGGCGACCTGGCTTTCCAGCGTGGCGGCGAGCGCCTTGAGGTCCCCCTCCGCGCGCCGCCGCTCGACCGCCATGCGGGTGCGGTGGGCGACCTCGCGGACAAAGGCCAGCTCCTCCGGCGGCCAGGCGCGGGCCGTGGCGTGGTTGAGGTAGAGCAGGGCGACCCAGCCTTCCCCCTCCGTCACCGGCATGTTGATGAAGGACTGCGCGCTGATCGCCTTGAGGGCGTCGGCGGTGCCCGCGGTGCGGGGGTCCTGCTCGGCGTCTGCCACCACCACGGTGTCGCCGCGCTTGAGGTCCTCGATGTAGGAACCGTAGTCGCGGAAGTGCAGCACGCCCGCGAGGGACTGGATGCCCGGCGCGTTCCAGTCCCGCTCGATGGTGATCGTCTCGGCCTCTGTGTCGATGTTGCCGTAGCCGGACCGGCTCAACGCCAGGGTTTGGCCGAGGGTTTCGGCGGCGGCGAAGGCGAGTTCCGCCGGGCCGTCGAGGACGCGGAAGCGGTCGTCGAGATCGACCAGCGCCCGGGTGCGCGCTTCCGCCTGGCGGCGCCCGGTGATGTCGAGCGAGGTGCCGGCCATCAGCAGGGGCGTGCCGTCCGGGCCGCGCACGACCTGGGCGCGCAGCTCCACCCAGCCGATGCGCCCGCCGGCGCGGCGGACGCGGTGCTCGACGGCGTAGTCGTCCCCGGTCTCGATGCTGCGCGCGGCGGCGGCCTCCACCGCGGGGCGGTCGTCGGGGTGGACGGCGGCGAGCAGGTCCGCGTAGGCGAGGGGAGCCTGGGGGTCGCGCCCGAAATGCTCCCGCACGATGCGGGAGGTGGTCAGCGCGTCCGTGCGCAGGTCCCGCTCCCAGATGCCGAGGCGTCCCGCCTGGGTCGCGAAGCGCATCCGCGCCTCGCTGGCCTGCTGCGCGCGCAAGCGGTCGCCCAGCTCGGCCAGCAGCGCCGCGTTCTGCGTCTCCAGGCCGGCCAGCCGCTCGCGCTCCAGCGTCACGTCCACCTGGCTGGCGAAGAAGAAGGCGAGGCGGCCGTCCGCGTCCCGCACGGGGGCGAGCAGCAGGCGGTTCCAGAACACCTCCCCGTCCTTGCGGCGGTTGCGGATGTCGATCTCGATCGGCTTGGCCGCCTGCACCGCGGCGCGGATGCGGCGGGTGCTCTCGGGATCGGTTTCCGGCCCTTGCAGGAAGCGGCAGTTGCGCCCGATGATCTCCTCTCGTGGGTAGCCCGACAGGCGGACGAAGGCGTCGTTGGCGAACACCACGGGGTTGTCGTGCTGGCGCGGGTCGCTGATGACCATGGGCATGCGGGTGGCACGCACGGCGGCCACGAAGGGATCGGTGCCGTCGTCGAGGCCGAGCAGATCGGCGCCGATGCGCGCCGCGTCCGTCAGCAGTTGGTCCTGGCGGTCGTTCACAGCGGCAAACCGTTCCGGTTTCCGCGAGCCGGCGCTGCGGCCAGGGGGCGGGCAGGATCAGGCAAGGAAGAGGCGGTCAGCGAAACGAGGCATGGCATGGCATGGGGACGGACCATACCTGCTCTCAGGCGCCGCAAGAAGGGCCGCGGCCGGTCCGGGCGTCATCAAATGTCAAAGGGGGCCGGCCTGCGTGCGGGGCACGGGCGGGACGCCGCGCGCCGCTTGGAGGAACAGGACCATCAGCACCGCGTCGGCATAGCCCGCGGGGCTTTTCAGCGCCCGAGGCTCCAGACCGTAGCGGGTGAAGCCGAAACGCTCGTAAAGGGGGATGGCGGCGGACCCCTGCACGGCGGTCAGCGTCACCTGTTCCACGGTGC
>CAXTUQ010000148.1:0-3042 GCA_964247405.1 uncultured Acetobacteraceae bacterium | reverse complement strand
CGACGAGCCCGGCGCCGGAGTTCACGAACACCACGGTGCCGCGCGCGGCGCGCAGGAGGGCGGAGACCAGGGCGGCGCCGACGCCCTGCCTCCGGCTGCCGGGTTCGACGTAGAAGCCCCATAGGAGGCCTTTATGGGCGTCCTTGGGCCCGGCTTCCCGCTTGAGGCCGACCATGCCGACGATCCGCTCTCCGTCATAGGCGCCGAGCACGAGCGAGGATGCCAGCCGTTCCGCATGGCGCTCGATCGGCTGGGACGCTTCCACGGCGTGGACCGAGCCGAACGCGTCCGGCGCCGTTCGCAGGGCAGACAGGCGGATGGCCCGGTAGTCCGCGGCGTCCGCGACCCGCAGGGGGCGCACGGCGATGGCCGACGCGGCGAGGGGGCCGGGCGCCTCGGCCACTGCGGGTCAGCCGAGCGCCAGGTCGAGGCGGACGGTGATCCCGGGGGCGGCGGCGAGGGCGAGGTGGCCGCCGGGGTGATGGGTGGAAATCTCGACGTACTCGCCATCGGCGGGGCGGCGGTGGGCGTGGAGGACGCGGTGCCTGAGGTCCACGATCCACACCTCGGCGACGCCGGCGCGGGCGTAGAGCGGGAGCTTGACGGTGCGGTCGTAGCGGAGGGAGCTGTCGGCGATTTCGACGAGGAGCAGGACATCGGCGGGGCCGGGGCGGTCGCCGGTGGCGTAGAAGTCGGGGCGCAGGCGGAGGACGGCGAAGTCCGGCTGCGGCTCGTTGAGGCGGTCGAGGCGGACCGGATTTTGCGGAGACACAATCGCCTGGTCGCCGCAGGCCAGCACCAAGGCTCGGTTCAATCCATTCACGCTGGCCGCGTGGCCCTGGCCGATGGGCGCCATGTCGATGATCTGCCCATCGATCAGTTCCACCCGGTCGTCCTCGCCGAGGATGCCGGCGTCAGCCATGCGGCAGTAGTCGTCAACGTCCAGCTTGTGCCGGGTTGGCATGGTGATGGCGTCGTCCATGGTGCGTCCTCCTTCCGCCTGGGGCGGAGCGTATCACGGCGCGGGCCTGCGGGCGACGGGGGTGCAGCGGAGGGGGGCCGCGAAGCCGTGGACGAGGCGGTCCAGGCGCGGCGGTTGGGGTGGTCAGCGGTTATGGGCTTTGGGTCCTCCGCTCAGTTTGGGGGCGGTGGAAGCGGTCGCGGGGGATTTCGGCGACCGCGGTGATCTCGATGAGCAGGTCGGAGCGGTAGAGCCGGGCGACCTGCACGGTGGTGGTGACGGGGTAGGGGGGTGCGAAGAACGCTTGGCGGATGTCGCCCGCGGCCATGAACTGCTCGATGTCGGTGGCGTAGTGCACGAGGGAGACGATGTCGCCCATGTGCCCGCCCATGCTGGCGAGGACGGCGGCGATGTTGTCCAGGACCTGGCGGACCTGGGCGCGCATATCGCCGGGGCCGACGATCTGGCCGGACGGGTCGAGCGCCACCTGGCCCTTCAGGTGGACGACCTGCCCGGCGCCTTGCAGGACGGCCATGGAAAAGGCGCCGAAGGGGGGCCAGATGCCGGGCGGGTCGAGTGCGTCAACCATGGGGGATGTTCCTGCCGGTTGGGCTTGGGGAGGGACAGGGGATTCCTGCCCGGGCTGCCGTGCTGCCCACGTTGCCGGGCGGTCAGTTTCGGCCAACGGCTTTGGCCATGTAAACCCGCCGCAGCCCCTTCTCTTCGGCGCGGTGCGTTTCGGCATAGCCGATCTTGGAATAGAGTTCGATGTTCTCGGTCATCGCCTCGTTCGTGTAGAGCCTGACCGTGCCGTAGCCGGCGTCCCTCGCAGCTTTTTCCGCGAACGCCAGCATGGCCCGGCCCACGCCCGTCCCTTGCGCGTCGGGCGCGACCGCCACGTTGTCCAGAAGCATGGCATCCTGCTCGGGAATGAGCACGAGGACGCCTTTCACCGCGCCGCCGCGGTCAACGACGTAAACGCGCCCTTGGCGGATAAGCGAGCCGTAGTCATCGAGCATCGGTCCCGGCTCCCGTCCGATGCGGGATACGTAATGGGAGTAAGCGGCCCTGACGATGGCCTCGACGGCCGGGCGGTCCTGGGCGGTGGCGACGCGCGGGTTTGGGGTCATGGCGACGTGCTGCGGCAACGAGCAGGTTTGGCGACGGTCCGCACAGGCGGCCTGAACGGCGGGTCCACTCTACCAGGCCGGGTCTTTGTCCTTCTCGTCAAAGGCAATCCCCTCATAGATCGCGGCGACCGGGATCTCGATGCCGATTTCCGGAAGGGAGAGGGTGTCGTCCTCGCTCAGCCCGGCGGTCCGGAACGGCTCGTTTGCGTGGTCGCGGGACAGGACGGTGACGGCGACGGCGTCCGACTCCACGATCACGTAGCGGCGGATCGTGGACACGGCCGCGTACTCGCGCAGCTTGGTGATGCGGTCGATGCGGATGGAGGTCGGGCTGATGACCTCGAACACGACCACGGGGTTTGGAACCACCCGGTCCCGGCGGTCGAACGGCGTGCAGGTGACGACGGCATCCGGGTAGCGCACCGTGTCGCCCACCGTGGCGACGCCGGCGTCCGGGCCGAGCGGCCGGCACGTCTTGCCGCGCAAGCGGCTTGTGAGATGAAAGTTGATGTTTCGGATGAGGCTGCTGTGGCCGAGGTTCCCGCCGGTCATGGCGACGGGTTGGAAGCCGTCGAACTCGTAGCGTGCGTCCTGGGCTTCGGCCCAGTCGAAGAACTCTTGCCGGGTCATGGCTTTGCGGAGGGCGACGGTCATGGGGGAAGCCTAGCATTGGCGGCGGAGGATGGGGCGTGTTTTTTCCAACGAAGGAGGCCGGGACCTGTGCTGATCGTGCGACGTGAAACGCCGGACCAGCCGGACGTCTCGGCGCTTCTCGCCCAGGCGGATGAGCGCGCGGCGTCGCTTTACCCCGCGGAAAGCCGGCACGGCTTGGACGTGCCGGCGCTCCTTTCGGCCGGCGTGCGGTTCTTCGTGGCCCGGCGGGACGGGGTGCCCGTGGATGGCGGGGGGTAGGTGGGATTGCGGGGGCTGGGGCGGGGGTGGAGGGGGGTG
>CAXTUQ010000147.1:0-10983 GCA_964247405.1 uncultured Acetobacteraceae bacterium | reverse complement strand
CGACATCCCGCGCCGGCACGCCGGTGATCCGTTCCACCCGGTCCGGCCAATAGCTCGCGACGACGCGGCGCACTCGGTCCCATCCGGCGGTGCGCGCCTCGATGTAACCGGTGTCGATCAGCCGCCGGGCGATGGCGACATGCAGCAGGCCATTGGCCAGCGCCGCGTCCGTGCCGGGAGTGAGCGGCAGGTGCAGCGTCGCGGCGCGGGCGGTCGCGGTGCGGCGCGGGTCGGAGACGATGACCTGCGCGCCGCGGGCGCGGGCCTCGTCGAAATACTGCATGATCGGCGGCATGGTTTCCGCCGGGTTGCCGCCGCTGATCAGGATGCAGTCCGCGCCGGCGATGTCGGCAATTGGGAAAGGCAGGCCGCGGTCCATCCCAAAGGCGCGCAGCCCGGCGGCGGCGGAGGACGCCATGCAGAACCGGCCGTTGTAGTCGATGTTGGCCGTGCCCAGCGCCACGCGGGCGAACTTGCCGAGCGCGTAGGCTTTCTCGTTGGTCAGTCCGCCGCCGCCGAACACCGCGACCGCGTCCGGCCCGGCCGCGCCCTGGATGGCGCGGATGCCGGCGGCGACGCGGCCGAGCGCCTCGTCCCAGCTTGCCGGACGCAGCGGCATGCCCTTGCCGTCCCGCAGCAGCGGGCCAAGCAGCCGGTCGGGGCTGTCAAGCAGGGTCGCGGCGGTCCAGCCCTTGCGGCACAGCCCGCCGCGGTTGGTCGGGAAGTCCCGCGCCTCGACGCCCCAGCCCGCCTCGGTTTCGACGACGTTCATGCCGCATTGCAGGGCGCAGTACGGGCAATGCGTCGCCGTTCCCGTGGTGATTGAAGTGTTGCTGTCCATCAGGGCTGTTGACGGGTCCGCATGGGGATGACCTCGCGCATGTCTCGGGTTAGATACTGGGCAGAGTGTTTGCCGCCTAGTCAGAAACGCAGCAGCATGATCATTAAAACCCAAAAATCCACACTTTTTGCATAATTTGTAGTCGTGCTATGAGGCGCACGACTATAGTTTAGGCGAATTCGGTATGGCTGCTGACCAGGATAATGCCTGCATCCCTGCAGTGACCCTGGGGGCCACGTGGCAGCCTAAGAGGCAGCCGCCACGCCGCCGCCGCCCATGGTCATGTGCCGCTGGGCGAGCGCCTGGTCATAGAGTTGCTGCTCCGTCTGCTTATGCGTGGCGGAGAACCGCACCGCGGCGGCGCAAAGGGCGCAGCACAGCACGGTCCAGCCGAGGATGTAGAGCGCCTGCGGCAGGTCGCCCGACGCCTTGAGCAGGAAACCCGCCGCCACCGCGCCGATGTTGCCGCCGGCACCGATGATGCCTGCGACCACGCCCAGCGCCTTGCGGTCGATGAACGGCACCAGCGCGTAGGTCGAGCCGCACGCCATGTGGGTGAACAGGCCGAAGGTCAGCATGGCGATGACGGCCGGCAGCACGGACCCCATGGTGGAGAAGGCGAGCAGGCCGACGCCCTCGCCGACCATCAGCAGGCACAGCAGCATGGTGCGGCCGTCCAGGCCCCAGGTGCGCGCGACGCGGTCGGACGCGATGCCGCCCAGCGCGCGGGCGAACAGCGCCAAGAGGCCGAAGCTGCCGGCGGCCATGCCGGCCGAGGTCAGCGACAGGCCGAAACGGTCCACGTAGTAGCTCGCTGCCACCGCATGGATGAAGATCTCGACGCCGAAGCAGGCGCCGTAGGTGATCGCCAGCATCCAAACGCGGTAGTTGAGCATGGCCTGCTTGAAGACCGCGAGGCCGCCCTTCTTGCCGGAATCAACCGTGATGCCGCGGGCGCGCAGTTCCAGGATGTTGCCCTCCGGCGTGTCCTGCGTGCAGCGCCAGTACAGCACCGCCACGATCAGCATCAGCGCGCCGGGCACGAACATGGCGAGGCGCCAGCCCAGCGACTGCTCCACGCCCAGGCTGACGATGGCAGCCAGGATCAGCGGCATCACGCTCTGCGTCACGCCGCCACCGGCGTTGCCCCAGCCCCCCACCGTGGCGTTCGCCGTGCCCACCACGTTCGGCGCGAACATGACGGAGGTGTGGAACTGGGTGATGACGAAGCTCGCCCCGATGGCGCCGATGGCCAGGCGGAACACCAGGAAGCTTTCATAGGAGGTCGCGAAGGCGATGCCCATCACCGGGATCGCGCCCAGCACCAGGAGCGCGGTGTAGGTGATGCGCGGCCCCCACTTGTCGCACATCGGGCCGATGGCCATGCGCACCAGGATGGTCACGCCGACGGCGGCGATGTTGATGTTGGCGATCTGGTCGGCGGTCAGGTGGAACTCGCCCTTGATCACCGGCATCAGCGGCGCCACGGCGAACCAGGCGAAGAAGCAGACAAAGAACGCCAGCCAGCTCAGGTGGAAGGCGCGCATCTGCGGGGTGGAGAAGCTGAAAAGGTCGATCCTCGTGGCTTTCTGCGAAGTCATGGACACTGTTCCGGTTGGAGGCATGGGGCAGGGGACGCTGCGGCGGCCTCGGGGAGGCCTGGAAGCAGGTCAGGCGGGCGTCAGGCCGCGACGCCGAGCTTTGCGGCGATGGCCAGCAGCAACTCATGGTTCGACCGCATCATCTCGGCGTTCGACTTCAGCAGCCGGCTGTTGGCCTCAAGCAAGGCGTGGTTGGACTGCAGCGCCTCCGCGTTGCCGGCTACGGACGAGGCGTTCGACGCGAGCATGGCGTGGTTGCGCGCCATCGCCTCGGCGTTCGCCGCCAGCGTCCGGGCATTCGCGTCCAGCAGGTCCTTGTTGCCCTCAAGCAGCCCGTGGTTCGCCGCGAGCGTCTCGCTGTTGCCCGCCACTACGGCACGGTTGTCCGCAAGCACCGCGGCGTTGCGGGCCAGCACCTCGCTGTTGGCGCCGATCCGTTCCGAATTCTGCGACAGTGCCTTGCGGTTGCCCTCGACCACGGCCGCGTTGCCCCTGATGGCCGCCGTGTTGCCGGCAAGCATGTCGCGGTTCTCCGCAACCGTCGCCCGGTTCGCCTCAAGCAGCGCGTGGTTGGATGCAAGCTGCGCGGCGTTCGCCGAAAGCGTCTTGTTGTTCCCGGCGAGGATACCGCTGTTGCCCGCCACGATGTCGTGGTTGGCTTCCAGCAGCTCGTAGTTGCTCCTCAACTTCGTGGCGTTCGACTGCAGCAAGACGTTGTTCTTGATCAGCAGCGCGTTGTTCGTCTCGATTGTCGTCGTATCGGTCAAATTGACCTCCAAAGGGCTGCCCCGGACGTGTCGGGAGCGGGAGGCACAAGCTGGCCACGGCAGTGTGGACATGACGCGCAGTGCGTTCGCGTAAGTCGGGACACTTCGATGTGTCGGTGGCTCCGGTATGCACGCGGCGTGCCAAGCGTCGCCGGCTGGTGCGGAACTTGCGTTGCGGTGGGTGGGCCGTTGCCGGAGGATCACCCAAACATGACGTCTGCTTTGCTGTCCCTGAGCGCTGCGCCGGGCGCGCCGCCGCTCTCCGACGACCTTGGCGCTGTCGGAATCAAGGTGCTGCAATCCGCAGACTGCTCAACTTTACTGCATGATGTGGTCAGAACATCGCCTGACCTGGTCGTCATCTACGAAGAAAGGCCTGAAAATGCACTTTTTTCGAGCACGATGGCGGTGAATGCCGCGGCGCCCCGGCCGGTGATCGTGTTCACCACCGACCCGGACGCCGAGAAGATCGCGCTTGCAACCCGGTCCTGCGTCCACGCCTACATCGTCAACGGCTACAGCCAGAACCGGCTGCGCTCAGTGATCCACCTGGCCCAGGCGCGCTTCCACCACGACCAGCTCCTCCGCAAGGAGCTGAGCGAGGTGAACCAGCGCTTCGCCGAGCGGAAGCTGGTGGATCGGGCCAAGGGCATCCTGATGGGCGCGCGCCAGTTGCGCGAGGAAGAAGCGTTCCGGGCGTTGCGCAGCACGGCGATGCACACGAAGCAGCGCATCGGCCAGGTGTCGCAGCGGGTCATCGACTCCGCCCGTTATGCGGAGGCGATCAACCGCGCGGGCCAGCTCCGCATGTTGTCGCAGCGCCTGGTGAAGCTGTATGCGCTGACCTGCGCAGGCGTCCGGCCGGAGGAGACCCGGCGGCTGTTCGCGGCCTCGCTCGGTCACGTCGATGGCAATCTGGAGAGCCTGGGGCGCAGCCTGTCCAAGCCGACCTTCGGCGACCTGCTCGACGCCGTTCTGGCTCCATGGGCGGAGCTGCGTCAAGCCCTCGGCACGGCGCCGCGGGCCGCCCGGCTGGCGGAGGTGGACCGGCTGGCGGAGCAGGTGCTGCTGCGGGCGGAGCAGTTGACGGACAACCTGGAAATCGCCGGGTTCGCGGCGGCGCTGCGCGTCATCAACGTCGCGGGCCGGCAACGCATGTTGTCTCAGCGGGTCGCCAAGGCGGCGCTGATGGGCGCCCTGCTCGGCGGCGACGCGGGCGCCGCCGCGCGGGCCAGCCTGGAAGCGGCTAAGGCGGAACTGGTGGACGGCTTCGCCTACCTGGAAACCCTGCCGCTGAGCAACGCCGAGATCGGCCGGGAAGTCGGCCAGGCGGCCCAGGCCTGGGCGGGCCTCCAGGCCGCGCTCCCGCAGGCCGGCACCGCGGCCGGGCAGGACGGCATCGCGGGATTCAGCGAAACCCTGCTCGCCAGCATTGACCGCCTCACGGAACACCTCGAACGCGGGATGCAGGCGATGGTCCGCTGAGAGGCGCCTCCGCCTTTGCGTCAAGCCAGTCGCGCCAGCCGTTCGAACAGCAGGTCGAAGAAGCCGTCGGCGTCCGCCTGGTTGAGCCAGGTCGCATTGGCCGGGCGGCCCGTGACGCCGAACCAGTCGGCCACCGTCATGCCGAGGGTCAAGGGACTTGCGGTTTCCACGGCCACATTGACCGCCCGCCCGGCGAACAAGCCCGGCCGCAGCAGGTGCGCGACCACGCAGGGATCATGCAGCGGACCGCCCAGCCCCCCGTGCAGCGCCCCGCCGTCGGCGCCGGAGAACAGCGCCGCCACTGCCCGCGCCGCCGCCGTGTCGATCCGCCGCAGCCGCCCGAGCCGCGCCTCCGTGAGCCGGACCTGGTGAGTGAGGTCGAGCGGCAGCAGGGTCAGCGGGACCCCGCTGTCCAGCAACACCCGCGCCGCGTCCGGGTCCGCATGGACGTTGTACTCTGCGGCCGGAGAAACGTTGCCGCCCTCGCTGTGCGCCCCGGCCATCCACACCACCTCGGCGATACGTGGGCCGATGTCGGGCGCCTTGACCAGCGCCATCGCCAAGTTGGTCGCCGGGCCGAGCAGGCACAAGGTGATCTCCCCGGGCTGCCCCGCGCGCAGAGTCTCGATCAGGTAATCCACCCCATGCTCCGGCCGCAGCGGAACCTGCGGTTCCGGCAGGTCGAGGCCGTGCAGGCCGGTGCCGCCGTGGACGTGCTCGGCAGTGATGGGCGGGCGCACCAGCGGGCGGGCACACCCGGCATAGACCGGGATGTCCGGGCGTCCGCCCAGTTCCAGCAAACGGCGCGCATTGCTTTCCGTGCGGGCGAGCGGCACGTTCCCGGCCACCGCGACCACCCCGAGCAGCTCAAGCTCCTGCGACGCCGCCAAGGCCAGCAGAATGGCGACAGCGTCGTCCCGCCCGGGATCGGTGTCGATGATGATCTTGCGGGCCATGCCCTATGCCCGCAGGCGCCGGGCAGCCAGCGTCACGCAGGCCTCGAACACTTCAAGCGAATCGAACGGCCGGTCCTGCCCGTCATGCGGCAGGACGACCGGCTCGCCGCCGCCCTGCACTGCGGCTCCCTGGACCATCAAGTTGTCCGGCAGGCCGAAGCCCTCGACGCTCAGGCCGGGCAGCGGATCGGGCCGGGCCGCGACCTGTTGTCGGCAGCGCTCGGAAAAGGGGGTGGCGCTGTTGGAATAGCCGAACACCAGGCGTCCGCGTCCGAGGAACCAGCCGACCTCGATCAGCGTGCCGCTGTCGGCGGAGGCGCCGCGGAACGGCGTGAGGTTGGCGATCACCACGTCGCAGGCTTCCATCATCGCGATGTCCTTGCGGTAGATGGTGGTCCAGGCGTCTTCCTGGCTCATGCCTTGCAGGCTGGCCACGTCCTCGTTCAGCGGCGCCAGGCCCTCAAGGCCGTGACGCGCGCAGATCTCGATCTTGCGGCGGGCATGGCTGACGGCGCCGGGCAGGAAGACATCCGGGCCGGCGAGGTAGGCTTTCGTGACCATGGAGCAAGCGTCCTATGCAGTTCCGCGGCACGGCGGATGCCAGGGCAGCATAGGACGTGTCCGCCGCGCGTTTTGCAAATTCCGCTGCATGCTGGCCGTTACAGGCCGAACTGCTTCAGCACGGCAGGGACTCCGCGCCCGACCTGACGGATGTCCTCGAACAGCGTCGCGACCTCGAAGCTCATAAGGAACGCCAAGGCGTAGGCCAGGCCCGGCCGCCGCTCCGACCACGCGACGCCCCGATGCGCCAGCGTGCGCGGCCCGAAGCGGCCGAGCATGAACACGAGGCCCACCCCGAGCGCCGCCCCGGCGGTCACGTCGCTCAGGTAATGCAATCCGAGGTAAACCCGCGGCAGCACGCCGAACAGGGCGCTCAACGTCGCAAGCAGGCCGAGCCAACGGGACTGTCGCCAAATGACCGCGGCCAGGGCGAAGAACAGCGCCGCGTGATCGCTGGGGAAGGACCCCCAATGGTTGGCAAGCGTCGGGTCAATGCCCGGGAGCGGCTGGAACCCGCTGTCCCAGGCGTGCATCGGACGCAACCGCAACGGCAGCGAAACCTGCAGCAACCGGCTTGCCACGCCCGAAACCAGGGCTGCGCCGAACCCCAGCAGCAGCCTTGCCCGCGCTCCCGCCGCGTCGCTGCTGAACCAGCAGTAGTAGAGCAGGGCCACCATCAAGCCGCCGGTCAGGAAGTCGGTCTGGCTTGCGACGTACACCGCGTGGTTGATGACCTCGTTGTGCGATGCCCATTGGCTCATTGCCATCGAGACATACGCGTCGGCCTGCCGCGAAAGCGCGAAATGATCGGCGACGGCCCACCAGCACAGCAGCCCGCCCAGCAAGCCGGCGCCGGTCCACGCGCCGACTAGGTGACCCTTGGGCATGGTTCCAGGTCGGCGCGACCGCCCGATCTTGTGGATGATGTCGGAGGCCGTGAGGGCCGGCGGAGTACTCTGGGCAGGTTGCGGAGCTTTGGCCCAAGCCATTTGCATCGTTGTCGCCTTCGTCATGTGACCGCGCCATGACAATACGATTAGCCATTCATTGCATAAACCGGGCATTGTGATCCATGATGCCCGTGGCTACGCCAACAGTGCCGCAACCGGCGGTTGTTCCGAGCAGGCTTCGGCCTCTACTGCCGGACTTTATCTGCTGCCCTCCGGGTTGCAGGCTTGCGGCGCCCCGTCCTGCCGCATCGGATCAGCCTTGGCAAAGGCCTCCTGCGCTTCACAGAGCGCTGCAATGCGGCTGATCGTCGGAGTGCCCGCGACCTCGATCTTGAACACGCGGGTCACGACGATGATGCTCATGAGCACGATGTCGGCCATCGTCACCGCGTCGCCATGGCAGAACCGGCCGGTCTGGCTCTCCGACGCAAGCCGCTGCTCCACGGCGTGCAGCCCGGTCGAGAACCATTGGGTTTGCCACGCGCGCCAAGCCGCGTCGTCGAAGCCGTGGTCCGTGAGGTAACGCTTGACCCGCGGCACGATCAGCGGGTGGGTGTCGGCGGCCAGCATCGCCGAGATCGAGCGCACCCGGGCGCGGCCGTGCGGATCGGACGGCAGCAAGGGCGGGTTCGGCGCGACCTCGTCGAGGTATTCGAGGATCGCCGAGGACTGGGTGAGCGGCGGGAAACCGGGTTCGACCAGGGCGGGAATCGCGCCGAGCGGGTTGATCTTAAGGAACGCCTCGCCGCGCTGCTCCCCGGCGTCGAGGTTGACGATGCGCTCCTGCGCCACCAACCCCTTAAGGTTGAGCGCGACCCGCACACGGTAGGTGGCCGAGGTGCGCCAGAAGGCAAAAAGCTCGAAACGCGGCTGCTCGGCCATGATGGTCTCCGGGAAGGGGGGCAAGCCGTCCGATGGTTCGGGCCTGCCATGAGGAACGCGCCGTGAATTGGCATAACATTTGCTGACATCGTCCCGTGCGGTCGCGAACAGGCCGGGCAGGGCGACCCCATCAACGATGCACGGAGGTCCACGATGACATCGAACAGCAGCGAAGTCCCGACTCTCCTCATCACCGGCGCCCATCCGAAGCTTTACAACCACGACCTCGCGCCGACCGCGCCCGAGGGACGCACCTGGGGCGTGTTCAGCCTGTTCGCCATGTGGATGTCCGACGTGCACTCGGTCGGCGGCTACACCTTCGCGGCCAGCCTGTTCTTCCTGGGCCTCACGGGCTGGCAGGTGCTCATCTCCATGCTGGTGGGGATCACGGCCGTTTATTTCCTGATGAACCTGATCGGGCGCCCGTCGCTGCGCTACGGCATCCCGTTCCCGGTGATCGCCCGCATCTCCTTCGGCGTGATGGGCGCCAACCTCGCCGCCATCGTGCGGGGCGTGGTTGGGATCGTTTGGTACGGCGTGCAGACCTATTTCGCCTCCAAGGCCGTCCAGGTCCTGGTCCTCACCTTGGCGCCGTCGGCGGCCGACCTGACCCACAACAGCATCCTGGGCCTGTCCACCCTCGCGTGGCTCAGCTTCCTGTTCATGTGGGGCTTCCAGCTTGTCATCTTCCTGAGCGGCATGGAGCGCATCCGCCGCTTCATCGATTTCTGCGGGCCGGTGGTGTACGTCGTCATGTTCGCCATGGCGATCTGGATCCTGTGGCAGAGCGGGTTCTCCAGCCTGGCGCTGCAGCTCAGCCCGCCGGCGGCAAGCAACGCCGCAACCGTCGGCGTGATGGCCAACGCCGCGATGCTGATCGTCGCCTACTTCTCCGCCCTGCTGCTCAACTTCGGCGACTTCGCCCGCTTCGGCAAGAACGAGGCGGCGATGAAGATGGGCAACTTCCTCGGCCTGCCGGTCAACTTCCTGGTGTTCTCGATCATCACCGTGATCGTCACGGCGGGGACCCTCAAGGTGTTCGGGGAGGCGATCATGGACCCCGTGCTGATTGTCGAGAAGATCGGCAACCCGGTGGTCGTCGTCATCGGCTCGATCACCTTCATCGTGGCGACCATGGGCATCAACATCGTCGCCAACTTCGTGTCGCCGGCCTACGACATCTCGAACCTCAACCCGGAGCGCATCAACTTCAAGCTGGGCGGGCTGATCACCTCCATCCTGTCCGTGCTGGTGTGCCCCTGGCTGTTCGTCGCCAGCCCCTCGGCCATCACCCTGTTCGTCAGCATCTTCGGCTCCGTGCTCGGGCCGATGTTCGGGATCATGATTGCCGACTACTACCTCGTGAAGCACCAGGTCGTCGCCGTGGAGGAGCTTTACACGATGTCGCCGCAGGGGGCGTTCAACTACGACGGCGGCTGGAACCACAAGGCGCTGATCGCGCTGGCGGCGTCCGGCGCGTTGTCGATCGGGCTGTCGCTGCTGGGCGCCTATGGGGTGATCTTCAACGTGGGCGATTGGGGATGGCTGATCGGCGCGAGCATGGGGGCGCTGGTCTATCGCGGCCTGTCCGGGCAGGCCGGGGCAATTGCCGCGTTGCCCGCAGGGGAGTGATCCGCGGCGCCAAGTTGCGCCCGATCTCGTCGCCGGGCTATGTTCCCGGTCAACAAACCAGAACCCGGGAAACACCATGATCCGTCCGATCACCCTCGCGGCCTGCGCCGCGCTCACCGTCATCTCTATCCGGCCTGCCGCAGCGGTCGAGGTGACGGAAACCGTGACGACGGCCGCGGCCCCGGCGAAAGTCTGGGGAATGATCGGCAAATTCGACGCCATCGCCACCTGGTTGCCCGGCGCCGAGAGCAGCCCGGCTGACAAGGGCAGCGACGTCGGCTCGGTGCGGGTGATCACGCTCAAGGCGCCGGGCAGCCCGACCGTCACCGAGCGGCTGACGGCCAGCACGGGCCAGAGCTACAGCTACTCCATCCTCAAGGTGGACCCGAAGGTGCTCCCGGTCACGGACTACACCTCGACCATCGGCGTGGCCCCGGCGGGCAGCGGGTCCGTGGTGACCTGGCATGGCAGCTTTCAGCCGGCGGGCGGCGCAGACGATGCGGCGGCGGCCAAGGCGATGACCGGGGTGTATCGCGCCGGCCTGGACAACATCAAGGCGATGGCGGACCGATAACGCCCCAAGGAGCGCCCCCAGAGAACACCTGATTTGGCGGGGCCGCCGCGCCCGATCCATTGCAACCTTTGAGGAGGACAGGCCATGCGCGCCTTCGAGGGCCAGCGTTCAGACAACCAGCCGGTGAAGCGGTCCCGGGCGGAAAAGGAGAAGCTGCTGCGCGAGCTCCGGGAAACGCTGGCCGGGATGAAGTCGCACAGCGCGGCGTCCTTGCGGCAGAGCCTGCAGAAGCGGATCGCCGAGCTGGAAGCGGAGCTTGGCGTGTCCGCGCGGCGCTGATCTCACCCGGTCCTTCACGTCCGCCCGCGGCGCAACCTATGATGCGCCGGAACGGACTGAGCCGGGGCGCCGGCAAGGGACCTTATGGCACGACGGCCGAACATCCTGATCCTGATGGCCGACCAGCTGGCGGCCGGCGCCCTGCCTGCCTACGGCAACCGGGTTGCCCGGACGCCGCACATGGATGCCTTGGCGGAGCGCGGCGTCGTGTTCGGCGCGGCCTACTGCAACAGCCCGCTCTGCGCCCCGTCGCGCGCCGTGCTCATGTCGGGCCGGCTGCCCTCCGCCACCGGCGCCTACGACAACGCCGCCGAGTTCCCCTCGCAGGCGCCGACGTTCGCCCACTACCTCCGCCACGCCGGCTATCGCACGGTCCTGGCCGGCAAGATGCATTTCTGCGGGCCGGACCAATTGCACGGCTTCGAGGAGCGGCTGACCACCGACATCTACCCGGC
>CAXTUQ010000146.1:0-11050 GCA_964247405.1 uncultured Acetobacteraceae bacterium | reverse complement strand
GCCAACACTGGCATGTCGGGTTCAAGGCCGAGCGCCTTGCAGCGCGACACGTAGGTTTTCACCAACTCCGTCATGAAGCCGCCGCAGGCCGCGGGGGCGGTCTCGAAGGCAGGCGTGAGGCGTTCCACCGCTTCGCGCAGGGTCGAGACCGCAGGCTCTGCCCGGCCGATCTTGGCGTAGAGATCGCCGAGCACGAAAAGCGACTGGGCTAAGGTGGGCGCAAATGCGCCGGGCCGCGCCTCGGCGAGACCCCGGTAAAGCTCGACCGCTTCCTCGGCCGCCTCCAGCGCCGCCTCGCGCCGGTCCAAGGCACTGAGCTGGACGCCGAGGCCGCTGAGCGACGCCGCCAGCTCAGGCGTGAAGCGGTCGGGCCGCACCTTGGCCAGGACCCGGCAAAGCTGGACCGCCTTCTCAGCCGGCGCCCGCGCCGCTTCATGCCGGCCCAACACCCCGAGCAGATGGGTGAGATTGTTGAGCGAGATGGCCAGATCGGGCGTGAACGCCTCCGGCCGTGCCACGGCCAGGGCACGGTAGAGCTGGACGGCTTTTTCGGCCACCACCTGCGCCGGCTCGTGCCGGCCCAACAGGCCGAGCACATGGGCGAGGCTGTTGAGCGAGCGGGCCAAGGCATGGGTGAAAAGCTCCGGCCGCGCCTCGGCCAGCGTACGGTAGAGCTGAACCGCCTCCCCCGCCATCTCCAACGCCGCCTCGTGCCGACCTATCCCACCGAGCAGGTGGGCGAGGCTGTTCAGCGAGCCGGCCAGCATGGGCATGAACGCGTCCGGCCTGGCTTCGGCCAGCGCCCGGTGGAGCTGGAGCGCTTCCCCGGCCGTCTCCAGCGCCGCGTCGCGCCGGCCGAGTTCACCGAGCCGGACGGCAAGGCTGCCGACCCAAGCGGAAGCGGCATGGACGGCCGCGGGATCATCGCTGTGCTTCGCCTGACGCCGGAAATGATCGGCGACGCGCGCCGTCAACTCGGCGGCAGCCTCGCGAAACACGGGCGTGTGCAGGGGCAGCGCCGTGACGAGCGGCGCCAGCGTCTCGGGGTCGGCGATTTCCTGGGCGACGGTGCGCAGCCATGTGAGCACCTGGCGGGCAGCCGCCGTCTCCGTGTCCATGGCGCCCGGCTCCCCGAGCGCCCCGGCGTAGTCCTGCAGGAAACGGACGAGCGCCTGCGTGGCAGCGTCCTGGCCGAGCGCATGGGTTCGGCGCACCACCATGGCGACGTCGGCCTCGCGTATCAACCCGCTGGCGAACGCCTCAAGAAGCACCGCCTCGCCGATCAGGTCCGGCTCCATCGTCGCCAGGCGCGCTTGCGGCGCCGCGCCATCCGCCGGGGCGTATTCCCGTTGCAGCAAGGGCAGCAGCCGGTCAAGGCTGGCGCCCCGCTGCGAGGCGGCCAGTTCAGCGGCGAGGGTCTGGCGCAGGCCAACAACAGGCAATCCCCCAGCAAGGCCGTTGAAGGCGATCAGGTGCCGCAGCGCGTCGCCGTCGCGCCCATCGCCGCCGGCCGCTGCGATCAGGCGCGCCACTTCCCGGGTCCCGAGCCGTCGCGCGGCATCGAGGCGGCGCAGCGCGAGCGCGCCTTGAATTCCGTGGTCGAGCGCAATGACGCCGGCCATGACCAGGGACAACGGATTGCCGAACTGAGGCCCGGCGAGGCGGGCGTCGAACGCCGGGTCCGTGCCATGGACCGGAACCTCGGCCTCCGGCGGCGCTTCGGACCGATGGGCGCGTGCCGCCCGGAGCGACGCGGCCAGCAGCGCGCGCCGATCCTCCAGCGCCGCGAGTTCGGGCAGCCGCGTCGGCCGGGGAGCATGGAACAGGTCGGAGCGCCCCGGCTCGCGCAGGCCTGGCCTTGCCAGGTCGTGCCACCAGCCGATGCCGTTCGGGACGTCCCGTTCAAGCAGCAGGATGCGCAGCTTGCGGCCGGGCTGCTGGCGCGCAAGGTGGTCGAGCCAGCGCGCCAGCGGCTTGCGGCACTGCGCCGCCCCGTCCAGCACGAGCAGGGTCTGGCCCCAGGCGACGCCGCGGACCGTCAGCGCCTCGGCCACGGCGGGCAGGTCGGCAGGCGACATGAAGCCGGCGAGCCACGGCCCATGGCCGGCCGGGTCGCTGTCGATGGCACCGCAGAATTCGATGGCGAGCCGGGTCTTGCCCAGGCCGGCAGGGCCGGTCACGGCATGGACAAGGACGGGCGACTGGTCGTCAAGCCAAGCCCTAAGCTCCGCAAACAGGGCCTCGCGTCCGACAAAAGGCAGCGTGCCCGCGCCAGGGAGGAGGATGTCGAGGTCCCGCGGCTGCTGCCGGTCAAGGACCCGGCGGTTCGGCTCCGGCGGGCGGAACTGCTCACGCCTGAGCGGCAGAGCCACGCCGCCGCCCAAGGCCAGGCGCACGTCCCTGCCGCCACCTGTCATGCTGACGTCCTGGCTCATGGCAGGGGTTTGGACCGATCCCTCGTGCATGGGAAGCCTTCGCCTGAGCCGCACCACGATGTGTCAGGGCCGAGAGCCGATCCTCGCACCGAGGCGGTTCCAACCCCGGGCAGCCTCGGTTAGTGTGCCCCCCATTCAAGGAGTGCAGCGCATTGAGTTTCTCGAACATCTTCGCGCGCGGCGTGTCGCTGGTCGGCGGCGGGGCGCTGGCGGTGCGGCGGCTGAGGCATGGGGCGCCGGAGCCGGCTTGGGGCAGCGCTCCGGCCATTCCGGAAGCGAAGCCGCAAGGCAGCATCCCGACGCTGAAGATGCCGACGGCACGGGGATGGGACCCCGGGCAGACGCCGGTCGCGGCGCCGGGCCTCAAGGTCCAGGCGTTCGCTTCGGGCCTCAAGCATCCGCGGTGGCTTCTCGTGCTGCCGGGCGGCGACGTCCTGGTGGCCGAGTCCACGGAAATGAGCCGGTCCGCCAAGAACGTGTTCGACTACGCCATGGTCAGCACGATGCGCCGCGCCGCGGCGATGGGCGAGAGCGCCAACCGCATCACTCGCCTGCGCGACGCGGACGGCGACGGCGTGGCCGAGACCCAGGACGTGTTCATGGAAGGGTTGAACCAGCCCTTCGGCATGGCCGCGCTCGGCGGCAACTTCTACGTGGGCAACACCGATGGCGTCGTCGTCTTTCCCTATGCCGAGGGGGCGGACCGGATCACGGCGCCGGGCCGGAAGCTGGTCGACTTCAAGCCCGGCGGCCATTGGACACGCAGCCTTCTGCCAAGCCCCGACGGCCGGAAGCTCTATGCCGGCGTCGGCTCGCTCAGCAACATCGGCGACGATGGCTTGGAGGCCGAGGAGGGGCGTGCCGCCATCTATGAGCTCGACCTCGCAACGGGCAGCAGCCGCATGTTCGCCAGCGGCCTGCGCAACCCGGTGGGCCTGGCATGGGAGCCGTCGACTGGCGTCCTTTGGACGGTCGTGAACGAGCGCGACGGCCTTGGCGACGAGACGCCGCCCGACTACCTGACCTCGGTGCGCGACGGGGGCTTCTACGGCTGGCCTTACTGCTACTGGGGCCGGACCGTGGACGACCGGGTGCCGCAGGACGCCCAAGCGGTCGCGGGCGCGCTGACGCCGGACTACGCGCTGGGCGGGCACACCGCGTCGCTGGGCCTGTGCTGGGTTCCGGCGGGCACGCTGCCGGGCTTTCCGGACGGCATGGCGATCGGGCAGCACGGGTCGTGGAACCGCAGCAAGCTGAGCGGCTACAAGCTTGTCTTCGTGCCGTTCGAGAACGGACGCCCGTCCGGCCCGTCGCGCGACGTCCTGTCGGGGTTCCTCAGCCCCGACGAACGCGTGTCCTATGGGCGGCCGGTCGGGGTGGCGCTCGGCGCAGACCGCCGCTCCTTGCTGATGGCGGACGATGTGGGCGACGTGGTCTGGCGCGTGACGGGCGACGGCTTGGCCTAGAAAGCGACTCGCCCCGGCCCGCGGCTCGGGACGCATCGCGGCACCTTGCTTGTTCCACCGTGCCTCATGGGACACCCCCCGTTGCCTCCCGACGGTGTTCCCTGGCGCCGTCGGACAGCGCTTGCAGCGCCGCGCCGACATCCCTCGGCGGAGAAGCGACCGCTCCTCCCACCCGTTCCTTCCAACGCTGCGCCGGTTCTGTCATCACTGTCTCATGCGCTCGCCGGAGGGCGACGCGGATAGGACGGCAAAATCATTTCCACCTGTCCGCATCCTTTCCCATCGAGCGCATGGCTGGGTTGGAGGGATCTGATGCCAACACTGTCCGATGACCACGCCGCCCCGTTCCTCGCCGTGCCGAGAGGTCAAGCGGCGCACAGCCAACGGAGGGGCGCGTGACCGACGATCCGATCAAGGCAGCCCGGCGGTGGTTTGCCGACGAACTGCGGCATACCGCCCAGGTGCAGTCGCCCACCGTGGCCGAAGCCTTTGCCACAGTGCCGCGTGAGCGCTTTTCCGGACCCGGACCCTGGCGATTGCTGAGTCCGATGCGTGGGGGGGATTACTGGACAACCGAAGATGCCGACCCGCGGCACCTTTACCACGATGTCCTGGTCGCGATCGACGAGAGCCGCCGGCTCAACAACGGGCAACCCAGCCTCTGGGCCTGCCTCTACGACCAGCTCGATCTCGCCGCCGGGAACCACGTCGTCCATGTCGGCGTCGGCACCGGCTACTACACCGCCATCCTCGCCGAGATCGTCGGCCGCAGCGGACACGTCACGGCGGTCGAGATCGACCCCGGCCTGGCGGAGCAGGCGCGCAGCAATCTGGCCTCGGCCTGGCCGCAGGCGGCCGTGATCACCGCCGACGGGTTCACGTTCCAACCCGAACGGCCCGCCGATGCGATCATCGTCAACGCCGGCGTGTCGCACCTTTCGCTTGCGTGGCTCGACGCCCTCGCGGCCGAGAACGGCCGCCTCCTGGTCCCGCTCACCGATGCCGAATGGTTCGGCGCCTTCCTGCTGATCACGCGCATGGCCGGCGGGACGCGGCGCTACCCGGCCAAATTCGCGAGCCGAACCGGCATCATCGCCTGTGTCGGAGGACGCGACGCCGAAGCGGAGGCACGGTTGAGCACCGCTTTGCAGACATCCAGCTTCACCGCCATCCGATCCCTCAGACGCGCGCCCGAGGAGCCGGACGACACTTGCTGGCTCGCCGGCGACGGTTGGTGGCTTTCAACCAGCCCCGTTTCCGGTGCCGCCGGCGGCAAGCCCTCGTGAAAGCAGCGTCCCCGCCGAGCGCACGAGCCGCCTCGTGTCGGCGGTTCCCAAGACCGGCCGGACGGGCCGTCTGCTCGTGGCGACGGTGCAGCGCGACATACGCTGCGGCGGTCCCGGTCCGGCCGTCGTGGAGCAGCAGGACTTCATCCTGCGTGAAGCCGCCGGGCCAGGGCAGGAGGAGCCGCCGGGGATGCCGAACGGGGGCACGCCCGGCGGCCGTCCTTTCGTCGCCGACGCGGCCATGCTGTTCCGCTACTGCGCGCTGACGTTCAACATGCACCGCATCCACTACGACCATCCCTACGCCACGGGGGTGGAGGGCTACCCGGCGCTGGTCGTCAACGGCAACCTCACCGCGCTCGTGCTGACGGAGCTGTTCCGCGAACAAGCCGGGCGGGAGCCGGCCAGCGTCACCACGCGCAACATCCGCCCGCTGTTCTGCGGCCGGGCCAACTCCATCCATGCCCGGCCCGAACCCGGCAGCGACGCCTGGCGGGTGTGGGCGGAGGACGAAACCGGGCGTCCGGCCCTGGAAGCCACCATCGCATGAGCAACAAACCCCTGGCGGGCATCCGGGTGCTCGACCTGACGAGCGTGGTGGTCGGCCCGGCCTGCACGCTGCGCCTCGCCGACTACGGCGCGGAGGTCATCAAGGTCGAGACCCGCGAGGGGGACATGCTGCGCCGCTTGGGCGGGCCGTCGCCGACCGGGCAGCACGGGGGCGCCTTCCTGCACCTGAACCGCAACAAGCGCGCCGCCTGCCTCGACCTCAAAACCGCTGCCGGGCTGGACGCGCTGCGCCGCGTCGCGCGCGGCTGCGACGTGTTCGTGTCCAACATGCGCCCGGACGCGCTGGCCCGGCTGGGGCTGGACGCCGCCGCGATGCGGGCGGAGCGGCCCGGCCTGGTGCATTGCCTCATCACCGGGTTCGGCGCCGGCGGACCCTACCGCGGCAAGCCGGCCTATGACAGCGTCATCCAGGGCGCGTCCGGCGTTGCGGGCCTGTTCGAGCGCAAGGACGGCGCCCCGGCCTACGTGCCGCTGCTGCTGTGCGACCACGTAACCGGGGAAATCGCCGCCGGGGCCATCCTGGCGGCCTTGGTCAAGCGGCAGCGCACGGGGACAGGCACCGCCATCGAGGTCCCGATGCACGAAACCATGGCCGCCTTCGTGCTGGCCGAGCACATGGGCGGCCGCAGCTTCGACCCGCCCGCGGCCGCGGCCGGCGACCCACGGCAACTGGACCGCAACAACGGCCCGGTACGGACCGCCGACGGCTGGCTGAGCCTGAGCGCGAACACGGACGCGCAGGTTGCCGCGTTCCTGCGCGCCGCCCGCCGGCCGGAGCTGATCGACGACCCGCGCTTCCGCACGGTGGCGAGCCGGCTGCAGCATGTTGGGGACTGGTATGCCGTGCGGGCCGCCATCGTGCAAACGCGCACGACGGCCGAATGGCTGCGCCTGCTGGACGAGGCCGACGTGCCCGCCATGCCGTGCCACACGCTCGACACGCTGATGGACGACCCGCACCTGCAAGCCGTCGGCCTGGTCGGGCCTGCCGTGCATCCGACCGAAGGCGCCGTATGGCAAATGCGGCCCACGGTGGCGCATGACGGCGCCACGGGCGCGCCGGGCACGCCGGCGCCGCCAATTGGCCACAACACGCAGGAGGTCCTGGCGCAGGCCGGCCTGACGCCGGAGGAGATTGCGACCCTGCTCGCAAGCGGCGCAGCCTACCAATCCGACCCTGGCCGAACCTGGCGGGAGCGGTGGACGGAGAGACGCGCATGACCGGCATCACGCGGCGCGGCTTCGTGACGGCCCTCGGGGGCGCCACGGCCGCGGCCGTCGTGCCACCCGCGCGCGCACGGCACGGCCGGGGCCGTGCTGCAGGGCGGCGGCATGAGGTGGTTTTTCATCACCGCCGACTACGCGTTCGGCCAGGCCATCGAGGACGACGCGGCGGCCGTAATCAAGGCGGCGGGCGGGACGGTCGTCGGCTCGGCACGGTACCCGTTCCTCGCGACCACGGACTTCTCCGCCCTGCTGCTGTGGGCCGCTGCCAGCGGCGCGGACGTGATCGCCTTTGCCAACACCGGGACCGACCTGGCCAACTGCGTGAAGCAGGCACGGGAGTTCGGCCTGCCGCGCCCGGGGCAGCGGCTGGTCGCCATGTCCGGCTACATCACGGACATCCACGCCATCGGCATCGCAGATGCGCAAGGGCTGGCTCTGACGGAGAATTTCTACTGGGACCTGAACCCGCGCACCCGCGCCTTCGCCGCCCGGGTGCGCGACGCAACGCTGGCCAACTGGCCCAGCACCTCCCACGCCGCCGCCTATGCCGCCACGCTGCATCACCTGAAGATCGCAGCGGACATGGGAGCGGCGGAGGCGAAGAGATCCGGGGCGGCGGCCATGGCCGCCATGAAGCGCCGACCGACCGACGACGACTGCTTCGGCCCCGGCCTCGTGCGGGCGGACGGCCGCAAGATCCATCCGGCCTACCTGTTCCAGGTGAAGCCGCCGGACGCGAGCACCGGGCCATGGGACTTGTTCACCGTGGCCAAGACCATCCCGGCCGACCACGCATTCCGCCCGCTGTCGGAAGGAGGCTGCAAGCTGCCGCCCGCCTGACCGGATGGAAAAAGGCAGTATTGCGCAGCATGGCGGCAGCCCCGGCAACCCGCCGTAGTCGCGGCCCAGCATCGCGCGTCTCCAGGCCCGGCGCACATCGTTTATGCGTGCCGTAACGCTGCCGCCCCACGGAATGTCACGGATCGCCAAGCCCAATCCCGCCACGTGAGCAGGAACCAGGACAGCGCCACGCGGTCGGGGATGGTCAGGTCAGGCGGGATCAGCTTGGCCATGAAGCGGCCGCCTCAAATCGGCGCAGGGAAGGCGGCTTGGTGCGCTGATCACTGCGTCGCCGCTCGCATTGGCCAGTCCGGCCTCAAAGCGGCTTCGCAGCACCCAGCACCATGCCGCCTTCGTGCTTGGATCACGCCCGGTTGAACAAGCCCCGGGCAACATCGGGGATGTCGCAGCGGCTGAAACCCAGGTCCGCAAGCTGACGGTCGCTGCAGGTGGAAAGTTCGTGCGTGACCCGAGCGATCTCCTGACGTCGCGACTTCGCTTGCTGCCATTCGAGGCGGAGTTCGCCGAGCTTGACCCTGAACGCGGTTAACAGACCGGCTGACTGGATACGCGGGGAGAAGGCAAGTTGAGTGTTCATGAGAAATTCCTTGTTTGTCGTTTAGGAATCCTCCCTACGTGTTTTATAGTTTTACTTAATTTACGGCTTACATTAGTTAAGTAAGATTATTGTAGATTTATTTTCAGTGGGTTTGCCGAATAGAATTTAAATGGCGCCCTGTTAGAGACCGCAGATGAAGATCTTCATGCAATCTTGGCCGGCTCGGAGATGGTCGGCCTTGGAGGAACGATCAGAATAGCCGTGGCCAAATTCGCAGCCAGGCAGATGTCCCTAAAAGCTGCACCGGGCGGGTGGCTCGATCCGTTGCGGCCTGGCGCCATGTCGTCTGCTGAACGCCGTGGGCACCGGAGCGAAAAGCGGCTTGGGTCGTCCACCCGTCATGACCCGTCAACCCGGGGGATGTTCACCTGGACCATGGCGATGCATGGCGATCAGCAGCTTGGCCAGGCGCCGAACCGACACTCGCGCGCTTTTTGCCAGCGCAGACGCGATTTGGCGGTTGCCCTCATGCTGCTGGAGCAGGATCTCACCGTAATTATCGAGGGTGTTCATCGTCATAGTCCTTCTACTTGCGGCGCTGTGCCGATCACAGTGAGGGACGTTTCCATTCTCATTCTGACTGAAGCGTGCCTGAGGCTGCCGGCTCTCCAAACGACTTCAGTGCAGTCGCAAGTCCGTGGCCGAGGATTTTGCGGCTCCGGTGCTGAACCGGGCCATGAGACGGGTCCAGAACGCGGCGAAGTCACGGACCCACGCCTGCCGGCCCCGCATGATCAGCTTCGCTTCACGGGATAATTCGTCTTGATACATCTGCCTGTCCTTCCTGCAACGGGCTTGGCCCGGTCCAACCGAAAGGACGCTTCCACCTCTTGTGCAGTGCAACATGTACTCATGGGACCCGATCTGCAAGCCGCAGAACACGCAGTTCGGAAGCGCGTCTGAAGTGTTGCTGTACGGCAACATATCGCGCTTGCCCAACCGGCCAAGCCCGGCCACTCTCCCCGCCAGGGAGAAACGGAGCAGATGGGGACGATGCGAATTGGGGGTTGGGCCGCGCTCGCGGTCACGCTGGCGACCGCCGGCCAGGCACAAGCGCGGATCACCCGCCTCGAAGTCATCCGCACCGAGCCTGCCTTTGGCGGCCAGACTTTCGGCGCGGTCGGCGCTTACGAGCACGTCGTCGCCGTCGCCCATGGCGAGATCGACCCGGCCGAACCCGGCAACGCCGTCATCCAGGACATCGGCCTCGCCCCGCGCAACGCCGCCGGCCATGTCGAATACAGCACGCCGGTTGAGCTGCTGAAGCCCGCCGACATGGCGCGCGGCAACGGCGTGGTGATGATGGAGGCCGCGAACCGCGGCAACAAGCTGGCGCTCGCGGCCTTCAACGCAGGCGGCGCCGACAGCATCGCCGCCCTCAACGCCCTCCAATCGCCGCGCGACGGCTGGCTGATGCGGCAGGGCATGACGCTGGCCTGGTGGGGCTGGGAAATGGACGGCACGCCGGGCATGGGCCGCGTGCTGATGCCGCCGGTCGTCGCGCGCAACGCGGACGGCTCGCCCGTCACCGGCGTCGTCCGCGCCGAACTGCTGACCCCCACCCCGGTCAGGACGATCGGCTTCGCGCAGAGCGGCCAGGTCCAGGCCTACCCGCCCGACAGCTATGTCGGCTACCCCGCCGCCAGCCTCGACAGCCGGGGCGCGACGCTTACGGTGCGCGCCCACGAGCAGGACCGCCGCGAGCCGGTCCCAAACGACCGCTGGAGCTTCGGCTCCTGCCCCGACGGCGGCCCGGCGGAGCCGGACCCGATGCACCTCTGCATGGATGCAGGCTTCGAGCCTGGCCATCTCTACGAGCTGATCTACGCCGCGCGCGATCCCGGCGTGCTGGGGCTGGGCTTCGCCGCCACAAGGGATCTCGGCACGTTCCTCGGCCATGCGGAGAACGATGCCGCCGGCACCGCCAACCCGGTGTTCCGCCGGGACACAAGGATGATCCTCGAAGGCACGTCGCAGAGCGGCCGCATGGCGCGGACCTTTCTGCTGCTGGGCTTCAACCGCGGCGAGGATGGCCGCGCGGTGTTCGAAGGCGCTTATCCGCACATCGGCGGCGGCCTGATCGCGCTCAACATCCGCTTCGGCCAGCCGGTGCGCGCCTGGGGCGAGCAGACCGACCATCTCTATCCCGCGTACGATTTCCCGTTCACCTACGCCCGGCAGACGGACCCGCTGACCGGCCGAACGCAGGGCATCCTCGACCGCTGCGCCGAGACGGGCACCTGCCCGAAGATCTTCCACGTCGCGACCGCGCTCGAGATGTGGGAAGGGCGGCAGTCGCTGGGCCTCACCGATCCGCTCGGGCTGCGCGACGTGGCCGACCCCGGCAACGTCCGCACCTTCATCATGGCCAGCACGCAGCACGCCGCGGCGAGCCTGCCGCTCGCGACGCAGCCGCCGTTCGGCCTTTGCCAGCAGCAGCCGAACCCGAACCCGCAGGTCTGGACGATGCGCGCGCTGCTCGCCGCCCTGGTCGCGTGGGTGAAGGACGGGACCGCGCCGCCCGCCGGCGCCGCGCCGCGCATCGCCGACGGCTCGCTCGTCGCCCCCGACCGCGTGGCCTTGCCGGCGATCCCCGCGAACGCCTAT
>CAXTUQ010000145.1:0-11102 GCA_964247405.1 uncultured Acetobacteraceae bacterium | reverse complement strand
CCAAACGGGCTGGGGTAACTGCGCCCACACCTCTGATCCGTGCAACACGGCCGCGCAGGTGGCCAGTTCTGGCGAGCCAGGGCCAGCAAACCCTACGCGGGCAGGCCGTCACCTGCCCGGGTTGAGCAGACACCAATGGGGGCTGGCCAGTTCAAAGTCGTCTTTCACTCATCGGTGTCGAGCAGGCCGCCCAAGGCACCGGCAAAACGCTCGGCCACCGACGGTGCTGCTGCAAGCTGCGCGCCTTCCTCGGCCCGGGCGGCTCGCGCGCGAAAAGCCCTGGGATCAAGGCCGTGAGCGACGCGGAACGCGCGCGTGAAGTAGCTTCGGTTCGCATAGCCGACGCTGGCAGCTATCACCTTGATGGGCAGGTCCGTCGTTTGCAGCAGATGCGCCCCGAGGCGAAGCCGGACATGCTGCACGAACTCGATCGGAGTTTGCCCGAAGACTTGGGCGAAACGCGCGGCGAAGGTGGAGCGGCTCATCCCTGCGAGGGAGGCGAGGCTGTCCACCGTGTGGGGTGCCGATGGCTGTTCAAGGACGCCGGTGACCGCGCGCGCCAGCCGGTGATCCTCCAGCGCCGCGTAGAACGGCGACCCGACGCTAAGTTGGGTGAGATGACGCCGCAGCAGCAAGATAAGGCATTGCTTCATCAATGCCTCGGTCAGCGCCCGTGTCCCGATCCCCGGCTGCGCGATCTCCGCCAGCATCGCATTGAACAGCCGATGCATCGGCTCATTCTGCGAGACGTCGTCCACGATCGGACGCCGCAGGGAGTCGAACAACCCGAGTGCACCACGGTAGGAGGCCGAAATCGTCGCGCAGACAACAAGCGTGTCCCTGCTGCCGTCGCCGGCAGTGAACTTGACCAGTCCGTCTGCAATCGAGACGCAACGGTCTGCAGGATTTTCTTCAACCTCGACGGCACCGGCTTCCCCGAGACTCTGGTGCACGCGGGCAGGCACGACGATGATGCTGCATGGTCCGTATGCGACATCAACCCCGCCAGTGGTGCGGATCGTGCCAGTCCCGGCCAGAACGTAATGGATGGTGACCGCCTCCATCGGGTCGAAGGCGAGGCGCCAACCCGTTTTGATCTCGCAGATCGCAAAAGCATGGATTTGCACGGCAAGGGTCGTGAGCAGCCTGTTGAGCGTGTCGGTTGCCACCGGCCCTCCTTGGGTGTTTTGCACCCTCTGGTGGTGTGAGTCAGACAAAAGGAGCCGTCTGATTTACGCCACTAGCTATTGTTTGGCGGACCGATTCACCTGGCGCTTGGGAACCAAGCGTCAGGATCGGACCACTAGCAGTCTGATTCTCGTGCCGACCAACCATCGGGCGCGCTCACCTGAACGGATGCTGATTGCTCGGCAAGCCAACGACGGCAAGCGTCTTGGCATCTGGACGATAAGGCACGCAACGTGGACGCCAACCACCTATGCACAGTTCAGTGGGCCGCGTTAGCTTCGGCAGGATTCGTTGCAGTCAGGGCAGGGAAGCTTCATGACTCGTTGCCTCCGCTACGCCTCAACTTGCGGTGAACTCAAATGCGGTAGCCACGATTTCTGGGATGCCGAACGTCTTGCCATCTCAGGGTAAGGCCAACTCGGATGCCATCCGGCCGCGTTCCATCCAGCCTCCCTTGACGGCGAGCAATCGGGCGGCCGGAGCCGCAGGCTTCAAGGTCGTCGCGATCGGCGCCTCCGCCGGCGGCCTGGCGGCCTGCACGAAGCTGCTCCAAGCCCTGCCTGTCCCAACGGGGATGGCGTTCATCCTGGTCCAGCACCTCGATCCCACCCACAAGAGCCTGCTGGTGGACCTCCTGACCGAGCACACCGCGCTGGCGGTCGTGCAAGCGGTGGCCGGCATGCCCGTGGAGCCGGAGCGCCTGCATGTCATTCCGCCGGGCTCGTATCTGTCCGTCAGCGCCGGCGCCCTGCGCCTGTCGCCGCCGGAGATGCGGGACGGGGCGCCGCATGGCGCCCGGTTCCCGTTCGACGTGTTCCTGCACTCGATGGCGGGGGAGTACGGCCGCCGCGCCGCCTGCGTGATCCTGTCAGGAACCGGGAGCGATGGGAGCGCAGGGTTGCGGGCCGTCAAGGAGGGAGGCGGCCTGGTGGTCGCGCAGGACCCGGACGAGGCCGGCTATGACGGCATGCCGCGCAGTGCCATCGCAACCGGGCTGGTGGATGCCGTTCTGCCCGTTGCAGGCATTCCGGAGGCGTTGGCGGCCGACTGGGCCAGCCATGAGCAGTCGGCTGTTCCTCGCTCGGAGGACGACGCGTCGCCCGCTGCCGTCCCATCGCCCGTGAGAAGCGCCGGAGCTGCCCGGCCCGATCCGCTGTCAGGCATCATCGAACTCCTGCACGCCCGCACCAAGCACGATTTCGCGCCCTACAAGCGCGGCACGCTGGAACGCCGCATCGGGCGCCGCATGGGCATGGCGATCCCTGGCAGCAGCGATGTCGGACGCTACCTGGACCTGCTGCGCAGCGACGAGGGTGAACTCGGCCTGCTCGCCAAGGATCTGCTGATCCACGTGACCAGCTTCTTCCGCGACCCGGCCGTGTTCGATGCCATGGCCGGAACGGTCATCCCGGCCTTGCTGCGGGACCGGGTGCCCGGAGAGCCGCTGCGCATCTGGGTCGCCGGGTGCAGCACGGGGGAAGAGGCCTACTCCCTTGTCATCCTGTTCCGAGAGGCAATGGCAGCCGCCCCCTATGACAAGGGGCCGGACATCAAGCTGCAGGTGTTCGCCTCAGATGTCGACCCCGACGCCGTGGCGATGGCGCGCGAGGGCCTGTATCCCGCGACGATCGCTGCGGACGTGTCCGCACGACGCTTGGCGCAATTCTTCACGGAGGAAGACGGGCACGGCTACCGGGTGAACCCGGACATCAGGGCGTCGGTGGTGTTCATGGTGCAGGACCTGCTGACCGACCCGCCGTTCTCGCGGCTGGACCTCGTGTCTTGCCGCAACCTGATGATCTACCTGGGTCCGGACGCACAGGCCAGGGCGATGGCCTTGTTCCACTTCGCGCTCAAGGAAGGGGGCACCCTGCTGCTCGGCACCGCCGAAACCGTCGGCGAAGGGGATGGCCGGTTCGAGCCGATCCATGAATCCGCGCGGCTGTACCGGCATGTCGGGCGCAAGCGGCCCGGCGATCTCACCTTCGCAGCCACCGCCACGGATAGGCTGCGGGCCAGCCACCTGGGCCGGGCCGCGGTGCCGTCCCGGCAGGCGGTATTGGCCGAGCTGTGCCGCCAGGCGGTGCTGGACGCGCATGCGCCGGCAGCCGTGCTGTGCAATGCCCGGCACGAATGCCTCTACTCGCTGGGACCGACGGATCGCTACCTCCGTTTGGCGCCGGGCCATGCCACGACGGACCTGCCGGCGATGGCGCGGGAGCCGTTGCGGACCCGGCTCCGCGCCGCGCTCGCCAAAGCGGCGCAGGCCGGCACTCGCGTGACGGTTCCTGGCGGAAGCATGATGCGGGACGGCAGCCCAATCCCGTTCAGCATCGACGTGCAGCCCTTGTCCAGCGAGGGCGAAACGCTGTTGCTGGCCTGCTTCGTGGACCGGCCGCTCCGGCCGCCGCGGGTCATGGCGCAGGACGCGTCGCGCGTCGCGGAGCTGGAACGGGAGCTGGAAGCCGTGCGGGCCGACCTGGATGCGGCCTGCCGCACGATCGAAACCTCTGGCGAAGAGCAGCGCGCGGTCAACGAGGAGGCGCTGTCCGTCAACGAGGAATACCAATCGACCAACGAGGAGCTGCTGACCTCCAAGCAGGAGCTGCAGTCGTTGAACGAGGAGCTGACGGCGCTCAACAATCAGTTGCAGGAGACGCTGGAACGCCAGCGCAGCACGTCCAACGACCTGCAGAACATTCTGTACAGCACCGACGTGGCGACGCTGTTCCTGGACCGGGACCTCGGCATCCGCTTCTTCACGCCGGCCACCCGCGCGCTGTTCAACGTCATCCCCGGCGATGTGGGCCGGCCGTTGGCGGACCTGCACTCCCTGGCGGCCGACACCGCCTTGCCGACCGATGCGCGGGCGGTGCTGCGCGGCCTCGGGCCGATTGAGCGGGAGGTCGAGACGCCGGGCGGCTTCTGGTTCCGCCGCCGCATCCTGCCCTATCGCACGCACGAGGGCGGTGTTGAGGGTGTCGTCATCACCTTCAGCAACATCACCCGGCGCAAGCAGGAAGCGGCGGCGCTGGAAGAGGCGAAACAGGGGGCGGAAGCAGCCAACCGCGCCAAGTCCCGCTTCCTGGCTGCGGCCAGCCACGACCTGCGCCAGCCGTTGCAAACCCTCGCGCTGCTGCAAGGATTGCTGGCCAGGGCCGTCGAGGGCGGCAAGGCGGCGGGGCTGCTGCAGCGTCAAGACGAGACGCTGGGCGCGATGGCCGGAATGCTGGACACCTTGCTCGACCTCAGCCAGATCGAGGCCGGGGTCGTGCAGGCGGAGCCGGGCGACTGCCGGATCGGCGGCCTGCTGGACCGGCTGCGGGACGAATTCACCTATCACGCCCAGGCGAAAGGGCTGGCGCTCCGCGTCATGCCCTGCCGTGCCGTGGTCCGCACCGACCCGCGGCTGTTGGAGCAGATGCTGCGCAACCTGCTGTCGAACGCCCTGAAGTACACGGAGCGCGGACGGGTGCTGCTGGGCTGCCGCCGGACCCGGGACAGCCTGCGCATCGAAGTGTGGGACACCGGCATCGGCATCCCCGATGGCGAGCTGCAGGCCGTCTTCGATGAGCATCATCAGATCGGCAACGAGGCGCGCGAGCGGGCGCGCGGCCTGGGCCTGGGGCTGTCCATCGTGCAGCGTCTGAGCGCCTTGCTGGGCCACCGCGTGCGCGTCCGGTCGCGGCCCGGCAAGGGTTCGGTGTTCACGATCGGGGTCACGCTCGTGCCGGACGTGCAGTCCCCGGACGCGGATGGCGGGAATGCCGACTTCCCGTTCGGCGCCCGGGCAGCAGGGAGCGGCAGCGGCAACGGGGCCGTCCTGGTGATCGAGGATGACCCCGACATGCGGGACCTCCTGCGGCTGCTGCTGCGCGAGGAGGGCTACGCGGTCGCGGTTGCACCCGACGGCCCGGCGGCGTTGGACATGGCGGCCCGCGGCGCGGTCCGGCCCGATCTGGTGCTGGCGGACCACAACCTGCCCGGCGGCATGACCGGCCTGCAGGCTGCAGGGAGGCTGCGCGGGGTGCTGCCCGGCGTGCCGGTCATCATCCTGACAGGCGACACCTCTGCCGGCACCCTGCACGACATCGCGCAACAGGACTGCGTGCAGATGAGCAAGCCGGTGAGGCCGGCCGACCTGCTGCGGGCGGTCCAGGACCTGCTTCCAGGGCCGCCAATGCCTGCGCGGCGTGTCAAAGGCGCAACAGCCCAGGCGGACAGCCCTGTGGTCTTCGTCGTGGACGACGACGGCAATGTGCGCGCGATGCTGCGCACCGTGCTGGAGCAGGATGGCTACCTCGTCGAAGACTACCCGGACGGCGAGGCGTTCCTGGCCGCCTATCGCCCGGGACGCGAGGGCTGCCTGCTGGTGGATGCCGCAATGCCCGGAATGGACGGGCTGGAAGTGTTGCAGCGGCTCAACGCGGCCGGGCACCGCTTGCCGGCCATCGTCGTCACCGGAAGCGGCGACGTGACGATGGCCGTGGGCGCCATGAAGGCGGGCGCGCTGGACTTCATCGAGAAGCCGGTCAGCATGCCGGACCTGCTTGCGGGCGTTGGCCGCGCCCTCAACCAGTCGCGGGCTGCCGAGGAGCGGTCCGCCTGGCAGCGGGCAGCAGCAGGCAGCATCGCTGGCCTGACGCCGCGGCAGCGCGACGTGATGGCGATGATGCTCGCCGGGCATCCCAGCAAGAACATCGCCGCCGACCTCGGCATCAGCCAGCGCACGGTGGAAAACCACCGCGCATCCATCATGCGCAAGACGGGCGTGAAGTCCCTGCCAGCCCTGGCCCGGCTGGCGCTGGCCGCGGCCTCGGCGGATGGCGACGGGCCAGGTGAACCTGCAATGCCGGGCGGGGCTGCCTCACTGTAGATGTCGCGTTGGACTGCTTATGAGCGCGAGCGCAGCCCGCCGCCGATCGCCGGCTTGAACCGGCCGCTTCGGCTCGGACCCGGGTGGTGCATACGGACGCTTTCTGCCGGGCGGCTCGTACCGTGCTCGGCGATGTGCTGCAGGCGGCGGTCCCGCCGTGTCGGTTCGGTTTCGGCCGTCCCGCTCGGCACGGCCGTGGAAGGCGGCGGCACGATGGTCGCGGTCTTGGGAGGGCGACGGATGAGTACATTCCGAATCTGCCGTCGCCTTCCCTTGCACATTAAGGTCTGGGCAGGTTGGCGGCTGGACCAAGGCGCAAGGGCCGAAGCCGCACAGCCCTGGACTTGAACACCCCCGCCCTGGAGGCCGACCTTGCGTGCCACTGCCCCACCGCTGTTGCCGAGGCTCGCCGTTGCCGATTGCGTTGCGGAGTCGCGCCTGGCGCCGGTGGCGACGGCCGGCAACGCCGCAGGATCAGCCAGCACCGAGCCGGAGCCGCCGAACAGCTTGCCCCGCGGCACATCCTTGGTGACGCCCCTCACGGGTTTTGCCGGCAACATCGAGGCAACACGGGTCGGCCCGGCTGCAATGAGAGACGCGGGCACGGCGCGCAGCAACTGAGGCCAGATGGCGATCCCATGCTGGCCTCCATGAACATCGATGGAGCGCTGAATGAAGCCGATTGCATGCGCGAACAACATGCCTCTCCATTCCTGGCAACCGTTCTGATGGCCGCTTCGCCTCAAGCGGCCGGCCATTCGGCCATCGCTGCCGAACTGCCAGACTTCCGTACGCTGATGGCGGGCGCGCAGGCTGGTGATGCCCAAGCCTACCGGGTCCTGCTGCGCGAGTGCGTGCCTCTTATACGTCGGACTGCCCGGCAGAACGGCATTGATGCCAACTACCTCGACGATGTGGTTCAGGACACGCTGTTGACGGTGCACAGAGCACGGCACGCGTTCGATGTTGCGCGCCCGTTCACGCCGTGGCTGCGCGCCATCGTGCAGCGGCGTGGAATCGACGTCCGACGCCGCACGGGCCGGCAGGCGTCTCGCGAACTGCATGTGCCGTTGGCCTACGACGCGCATCCGGATCCCGGCAGGGGTGCCGAGCAGCACGTGGCCGAGCGCGGCCGTGCTGACCGCATGCTGGCGGCCGTGCAACAGCTCTCGCCCAGGCAGCGGGAAGCGCTGGAACAGTTGGGCCTGCAAGAGCGCAGCCTCGCGGAGGTGTCGGCGCGGACGGGCCGCAGCGCATGCGCGCTGAAGGTCAATCTGCATCGCGCGCTGAAGTCGTTGCGGCAGATGATGGGAGACGACGACAGGTGAGAGAGAACGCGCTTGGCGTGCTGCTTGTGAGGACATCGGCCAATCGCGGCGGGAGCATGGATCATCCATGCTTCGCGACCCGGGTGCTGTCGCCCGCGGCGTTGGACTTCCTGGCCCGTTGCCAAGCATTCGGCCGGCGTTTGAACGGTTGGGGGTGGACCTGGCCTGGAGAGCGTTTCCGCCCTCCCGTCGAGCATAGCGCCGTGCCCGCGTTGTTCCAGGATGCTGCGCGCCGGCGCGGGGCGCCGGTGCCGCTGCGCAGCCTTTTGGACAACGCTTGCGCGCGGCGCCCTGCCGAGGTGTCAAGCGACGGGGTAAACCCATCCGGCGTGTTGCCTCAAGGCGGAATGTTGCCAAGCATCTCGGTGTCACCGGTCACATTCAGCTCAGTGCCGATCTGCGTCACCGCCTTCGATCCGTTCGCAACAGTCGAGGACGGCGGCGCAAGCAGCACCTCCCGCGCCATTGCTTCCCGCTGCACCTCCATGAGCCGCTGCACCGTCCGCAGGTGGTCGGCACTGAACCGGTCAGGACGCAAGCCGCGCAGCCGCTCCAGCGCGTCAACCGCCGACAAAGCCGGCTGGGCTTCCAGCCACGCCAGCAACTGGTCACGCATCGCGTCCGGCATCGACGTCCGCACCACAGGCTTGACCCGCACGTAGCTGTGGATGCGGCAATGGGGCTGCGAAGGCTGGGGTTGTTTCCTGGTCTGGTGGCTGTCCCTCACAGTGATGGTGTGTAGCGAGGTCCGAGCGGGTCGGCCCCAATCATCGAGGAGGGACAGCCGTGGAGCACTTTGCCGCAATCGACGCGTGGTGGAACTGAGCAGCGTGTGCGTGGTGGACCCTGCGGGCAAGATCGTCCGCGAAGCGAAGGTCGCCAGCGAGCCCAAGGCGCTGGTCGGCTGTTCCGTGGCAGCGGCTGAGCTACGCCCGGATCGGGCTGGAGGCCGGCCTCTTGTCGCAGTGGCCGCACGCCGGCCTGGTCGAGGCCGGGTTCACGGTTGTTCTGCTCAAACGCGGCACGGAAGGCGATGATGGTCAAGACCGCTCGCCGCGACGCACGCGGCATGGCGCAGCGGCACGCGCATGGGCTGGTTCCGCCCGGTGCACGCCAAGACGTTTCCGGCGCAGGAGATCCGGGCCTTGCTGACGGCGCGCAAGCTGCTGCAAGGCAAGCTGCACGGCGTCGAGCTGGGCCTGCGCGGCATGCTGCGCGGGTTTGAGCTGAAGTTGGGCCAGGTCGGCAAGGCCCGCCACGAGGCGCGTGTCCGCGAGCTGGTGGCGGGGCAGCCGACGCTGGAGCCGCTGGCAGAGGCGAAGCTGCGAGCAGCGGACAGCCCTGACGGTGGAGTTTGTCAACCGACGCCGGAAACGCCCTCCTTGGCCACGCATTCACCCTCCCGGCCTCATGCCTTGTTTGCCGTTGCTTCAGGCTTTGCCATCGTGCCTTTGAGCAGGCCCGAACGGCGCTTTTCGCGCAGCCGGCCGCCGTCGCCGCGGATGGTCGGCACGTGGCTGTGGCGCGGCAGCCGGTCCAGTATAGCGGTCGCCACCACGGGGTCGCCGAACACCGCGCCCACTCGCTGACGGCGCGGTTGCTGGCCGCCAAAACGCGGCCGCGCCAACGCTGCCGCGCTCGCAGCGGCGCGAAACGAGCTGGAAACACAGGTGCGCCGCATCCGGCTCGAACGGCAGGCCACCCAACGCGTCCACACGCGCCAACGCGGGCATCAGCAGCTTGGGCTTGCTGAAGTGCAGCAGGCGCTCATCCAAGCGGCCCTCGGCGCGCGCGGGCGAACTGGGCCACAAGCGTCGGTGCCGAGACGAACAGCACCGTGTCGCCCGCGTTGACCGCCTCGCGCCCGATCGCGACGGCCAAGGGCGTTTTGCCCGCGCCCGGCCGCCCCCGCAGCATCGCCGCCTCGCCCCTCGAAACGCCCTTCGGCGTTTCGCCCTGACGGGACGGATCGCCCTTCGGGACGATCGCCTTTGGCGATGGCGGCAAAGTCGAAGCCTGCCAGGTCGCGCGCAAAAGGCAAGCGCGCAAGGCCGATCGCCCTCTCGATCCGGCGGCTGTCCTTGCGGGCGACCTCGCGCTCGCACAGCAGCGCCAGGCTTCCACGGATGGCCAGCTCGCCGCAGCAGCGCGGGCGCCGCCGGCGGCGCTCCCGGCGCAGGCCCGCCGCAGCGGGCACCGCCTCCTTTCCGGTTGCCCAGGGCTGGAACCCGGCCACGCCCTCGAAGTGGACGGGATCAACGGCGCGCTCCGCGGCGGCCTGCGCACTCCTCGTGCACGGCCACAACCAGCGAAGCTCCCCCGGATGGACGATCGGCAAAGCCGATCAAAGAACCCGCACGGCTGATCCGCACCGCGCCCGCGCCGACGCGAGGAGTCATTGCCGATGCGGCGCGCAGGCGCGCTCCACCGTGCGCAGGCGCACCGCAAGGCCGTGCTCGCAGGCCAACTCCTGACGCACCACGTACGCGTCGCCCCCATACCGGGCCAGCTGCTCTGCCAGCCACCCGTCAAGCCCGGCCAGCACAGGTGCACGCCGCACCCGCCCGTAGCCGGTCCAACCCAGGGCAAACGCATGAGATGCGGGTTCTGCCAAACAGCTGGCGAATATGATAGTTCGTTCCGAAACGGACGTCGTCCGTTCCGCAACGATGAATTACATTGGACAAGAAGTTGGAAGAAGCTGCCAACGTGAGTCGCCCCTGCGGTCCACCCCCCTCGCGCACGTGGCACCGCACCGTTTTGCGACAGGTGCCGAACCCGTGCGCGATCCGCTTGCACCCCCAGCCCCGTCGCCTGAGATCCAGCATCGCCGCAACCTCATCCGGCGTCCGCATCGCCTCCCTCCGCGCATCCTCATCGCGGAGAAAGGTCCCATCCATCTCAACCACGCTCACTGCCATAACTGAACCTCCGTCGTTTTGGTGGACATCCCGAGGCAAGATTTGAGGCGGAGGTGTTCGATGCAGAAGCGGGTCGCCGGGTCGCAGGGGTCAAGGCCGCGGTCCCGCACGGAGGGGTGTAAACGCCAGGTTAACGCTTGCGTTTGCACCCGTCACGGTGAGGTTCCGCTTCATTGAGGACCACCGCACGGTTTGGCCGGTGCCGGCGCTGGGCGGCGTGCTGCAGGGTCCGCCATCCGGCTGCTCCGCCTGGCGGTCCCGGCGCAATGGCGCAGCCATTTGCGCGGGCCGGCGGGCAAGCGGGCGGCCGAGAACCGGGCGCGGCTGGACGAGCTCCGCACGGCGCACGCGGCGAGCGGGGGCTGTTACGGCAGTGCGCGCGTGCCTGCAGCGCTCAGGGCTGGCGGGAGAAGGGGGGGCCGGCGCCGGGTCGAGCGGCTGATGCGCCGCCATGGCGTGCGCGGCCTTGCCGCCCAGCAACGCCGCGTGCAGACCACCGACAGCCGCCACGCTTTCCCGGCCGCCCCCAACCTGCTGGACCGCAAGTTCACGGCAGCAGCGCCGAGCCAGGTCTGGCTGGCAGACCTGACCTAGAGCATGACCGTATCAGGTGGACCCACCTGATCGGTAAACATGCTCGTAAAAACAAAAGCTAGAGCGGGGCCGGTGCATCTATCTGCACCGGTCACGCTCTAGACACTGCTACGGAAATGGCCCTGGACGGACAGGCTGGCGGGCTACGCCGCTTTTGGAACCAGCATGACATCGTAGCCCAGGTTGCTGAGGCGC
>CAXTUQ010000144.1:0-11178 GCA_964247405.1 uncultured Acetobacteraceae bacterium | reverse complement strand
CGGCTCAGGCGGGCAGCCGCGCGCGCGCCGCCGGGCCGCGCTGGGCATCCCCGCTGCTGCGCCGCATCCTGCTGGTCAACGCGCTGCCGCTCGCCTTGCTGGTGGCGGCGCTGCTGTACCTCGATCAGTATCAGAACGGGCTGCTGGAAGCCGAGGTGCAGGCGCTGCGGGAACAGGCGCGCATCTACGCCGGGGCGCTCGGCGAAAGCGCGGTACGCGAGCAGAGTCCGGACACCCCGACGATCCAGCCCGACCTGGCCCGCCCGCTGCTCCGGCGGCTGACGGAGCCGACGCCGAACGCCCAGGCGCGGCTTTACGCGCCGGACGGCCAGCTCATCGCCGATAGCCGGGTGCGGGAAGGCGCGGGCGACGCGGTGGTCACGGAGCCGCTGCCCCCCGCCGCCGTGCGCAGCCGGACGCTCGACACGGTCGGCGCCGTGTATGACCGGCTGATGTCCTTCCTGCCGCACCAGGCGCAAGGTCCATACGTCGAGGTCAGCCCGAACGCCGCCGGCATCGACTGGCAACCGAACGTCAAGGAGGAGCTGCGGATGACCGGCTCCAACTCGGGGCGCGAGATGCCGCCCTACATCCGGCGCACCCAGGAGGACCGGCTGCTGGTGACGGTGGCGGAGCCGGTCACGCGCAACCGGGCCACGGTCGGCATCGTGCTGCTGACGCGCGAAGCGCGGGAGGTGGACGACAGCCTGCTGACGGTGCGGATGAGCATCCTGGGGCTGTTCGCCCTGGCGCTGGTGCTGACGGTGGCGCTGTCCTGGTACTTGTCGCTGACCATCGCCCGCCCGATCCTGCGCCTGGCCGGCGCCGCGCACGAGATGCGGGAGGGCCGCGGCCGCTCGGGCACCGTGTCCTCGGTGCTGCTGCGCCGAACGGACGAGGTCGGGCAGTTGGCCCGCGCCCTGACCGAGAGCGCGGTGGCACTTTGGGGCCGCATGGACGCGACCGAGCGGTTCGCGGCCGATGTGGCGCATGAGATCAAGAACCCGCTCAGCAGCATCAGGAGCGCCATCGAGACGCTGCGCCGCATCGACAACCCGGAGGGGCAGCGCCGCCTGCTGTCCATCATCTCGGAAGACGTGGTGCGCCTCGACCGCCTGATCACGGACATCAGCGACGCGAGCCGGGTCGATGCCGAGCTGTCGCGCACCAAGACGGAGCCGGTCGATGTCGGCTCGATCCTGGCGACGCTGGCCGAGATCCACGACGCGACACGCGGAGAGCAAGATCCGGTGGTCGTGCTCGACGTGCCTGGCGCGCCGCTGCTGGTGCAGGCGGTGGAGGGCCACCTGGTCCAGGTGCTGCGCAACCTGATCGGCAACGCCCGCAGCTTCTCGCCCGCGCTCGGCCGGATCTGCCTGCAAGCGCGGGAAACCGGCGCCATCGTCGAGATCAGCGTGTCCGACGAAGGCCCGGGCATCCCTAGCGCGAAGCTGGAGCACGTATTCGACCGCTTCTACTCCGAGCGCCCGGCGGGCGAGCAGTTCGGCCAGCATTCCGGCCTGGGCCTGTCGATCAGCCGGCAGATCGTGGAGGCCTTGAAGGGCCGCATCGCCGCGGAGAACCGGGTGGACGACGCGGGCCGGGTTCTGGGCGCGCGCTTCATCGTGCGCCTGCCGCACGCCTGACGGGCTTCAGGTGGAATGGTTGAACGCAAGGGGGTTTGCGAAAGCGTCGATCCCCACCCATGTGACAAGACGCTTCCATTCGGACCCAATTCGGGCCACACAACGCGGGTCATGCAGATTCACGGAAGCTGCGCCGCCCGCGACGATCATGGCGTGCTGCTCTTGGGGCCGTCGGGCGTTGGGAAGTCTGATCTCTTGTTGCGTTTGCTTGATCATGGGTTTGCGCTTGTCGCGGACGACCAAGTCTGTATCGAGGATGGCTTGGCGTGGGCGCCGGTCCCCTTGGCGGGCTTGGTGGAGGTGCGTGGCCTTGGCATCATGCGGTGGCCTTTCGTGAAGCAGACCCGGCTGGCGCTTGCCGTCCAGTTGGCACATGCGCCACGGATGCCCAGCCCAGCCCGGCATGAGCAAACGGCGCTGCCGCTCGTGTCCATCGACCCGGCCGGGTGCTCCGCGCCCCTCCGGGTCGCCTTGGCGCTTGATTGCGCCTTGCAGCGGGTGTCCCAAGTCGCCGGAGCCTTTGCGTGACGGTGCTGCGCATCGTCCTGGTGAGCGGCCTGTCGGGCGCCGGCAAGGCCTCGATCCTGCGGGCGCTGGAGGACCTCGGATACGAGGCGGTCGATAACCCGCCGCTGACCATGGTTCCCGATCTCGTGGTCCGCAGCGAGCGTCCGCTGGCCATCGGGCTGGACGCACGCAGCCGAGGCTTCGACCCTGACCTGGTCCTTTCGACGCTCGCGACGCTTTGCCAGAACCCGAAACTGCGGCCTGAACTTGTGTATGCCTGGGCGGACGACACGGTGCTGCTCCGGCGATTCACCGAGACCCGGCGCCGGCACCCACTGTCGCCGCAGGGCCGCGTGCTCGACGGGATCGCCGAGGAGGCCGAGCTGACCCGGCCGCTCCGCAAGCAGGCCGACCTGGTGATCGACACCTCCGACCTTCCCTTGGCCGAACTCCGCAAGCTGATCGAGACGCGCTTCCGTCCCGATCTGCAAACCGGCGTCCAGCAACCAGGAATGGCGGTGTCGCTCATCTCCTTCGCGTTTCCCGCGGGCCTGCCCCGCGAAGCGGACATGGTGTTTGATGCGCGGTTCCTGCGCAATCCGCACTATGATCCCGTATTGCGCCCGCGGACGGGCTTGGATGAGGCCGTCGCGTCCTATATCGAGGCCGACCCGGACTTCGCAGGCTTCGTCAACGGCGTGAGAAGCCTGCTGACCCTCGTTTTGCCCCGTTTCGTGCAAGAGGGTAAGAAATATGCCACAATCGCCGTCGGATGCACCGGCGGGCGGCACCGGTCCGTGCACATCGTGGACCTCTTGGCCCGCAGCTTGCCTGCGCCATCGGGCAACCAGGCCGAGCAAAGGGAGTGGCGCGTGACCGTGACGCATCGTGAACTGGAGCGGGAAGGCTTGGCAACGGCCCAGCATGCGGAAGGTGGCGGTCTTGGGGGCGCGTCCCCGGGTGCGTCCCCAGGCACGTCTCTGGGCGATTCCGCGTTCCCGGGGATGCCGAAGCTCGGTTCGATCAGGAAGGCATAGAACAACGCGATGATCGGCCTTGTGCTGGTAACCCATGGGCGCCTTGCCGATGAGCTTCGTCTGGCAATGGAGCATGTCGTGGGGGCTCAACGAAACGTCGCCACGGTGTGCATCGGCCCCGACGACGACATGGAGGGCTGCCGCTCCAGCATCCGTCAAAGCATCGCGCAGGTCGATACGGGGGACGGCGTGGTGCTGCTCACCGACATGTATGGCGGGACGCCGAGCAACCTCGCGATCTCCATGATGAGCCGGGACGGGGTCGAGGTGATCTCGGGCGTCAACCTTCCCATGCTGGTCAAGCTGGCAAAGGTGCGGTCGAGCCAGACGCTCGGCGAATGCGTCGATTGCGCGCAGGCCGCCGGGCGCAAGTACATCGCCGCGGCGTCGCACGTCCTGCAATCGTGCAAGAAGCCGAACACCTGCGGCGGCTAGGCCGGTGAGCGACCCGCCGCCGCCGTCGAGCAGCCCCACGCTGGTCACGCGAACCGTGACCATTTCGAACGCACGCGGCCTCCATGCCCGGGCCGCCGCGAAGTTCGTGACCCTGGCCGAGCGGTACGGCGCGTCGGTCGATGTGGTGCGCGACGGGCAGGTCGTTTCGGCGCGCTCGATCATGGGCCTCATGATGCTGGGCGCCGGCAAAGGGTCGGAACTCGAACTGCAGGGAGATGGCTGGGACGCCAAGGAGGCGGTTGATGCCTTGGCGGCCCTGGTGGAAGCCGGGTTCCATGAACAGGACTGACGGCGGCCCCCCGCCTTCGCAACCTGGATGTGATGGCCTGTTGCCGGAGCGGCGCTTGTTCGGCATCGCCGCCTGCGCGGGCGTGGCCATCGGCCCGGTGTTCCGCACCACGGAAGCGCCGCCCCAGGTCACCCGGCACAAGATCCATGCCTCCGACATCGAGGCGGAGGGCGCCCGGCTGGACGCGGCCATCCTGCGGTCTCGCAAGCAGTTGATGAAGCTGCGCAGCCGCCTCGTCGTTCTGCCGGAGGAAAGCCAGGGCGAGATCGCGCCGCTGCTCGACGCCTATATCCAGATGCTCGGCCCGTCCCGGCTGCTCCGTGGGGCGCGGATGCGCATCCAGGACCGGCTCGTTTCCGCCGAGACCGCTGTCATGGAGGAGGCGAACGCCGTTGCCGCCACGCTCGCGGCTGCGTCGGAGGAGGGGCACGCGGCGCGGCAGGCCGACGAGGTGCGGGAGATCGGGCGCCGGCTGGTCCGCAACCTGACCCGCGCGCCGTTCCGCTCTTTCGCAGGCGCCGTGCAGGGCGCCGTGCTGATCGCCGAAAGCCTGCGTCCCTCCGACGCCGCGCTGATCGACCCGGCGCGGATCGCCGGCGTCGCGACGGAGGAGGGCGGGACCGACGGGCACACCTCGATCCTGCTGCGCGCGCTCGGCATCCCCTCCGTGCTCGGGGTGCCGGGGCTGCTGTCGGGCCTGCGCGCCGGGGTCACGGCGGTGGTGGACGGGGTAGTGGGCACGGTGATCCTGAACCCGGACGCCACGACCCTGTCCGGCGCGCGCCGGGCGGTGGCGAGCTTCGCGCGGGACCGGCAGCGGCTGAGCCGCCTGCGCCGGCTCCCATGCGTCACCCTCGACGGCGAGGCCGTGAGCCTGCAAGCGAACCTGGAGCTGCCGATCGAGCTTCCCATGATCGCGCAGTCCGGCGCGAACGGCATCGGCCTCCTGCGCAGCGAGTTCCTGTTCATGAACCGCGACACGGTGCCGACGGAGGACGAGCAGGCCCGGACGCTGCGCAACGTCGTCGAGACGATGGCCGGCGACACCGTCACCATCCGCGTCCTGGACTGGGGCGGCGAGAAGGAGATCGAGGCGCTCGTCACCGCGGGCGTGGTGCCGGAGCTGACCGACAGCAACCCGGCGCTCGGCCTGCGGGGCATCCGGCTCCTGCTCCGGCAGCCGGACCTGTTCGAGACGCAGCTTGCCGCCATCCTGCGCGCCGCCCACGCCGGGCCGGTCCGCGTGCTGCTGCCCATGGTGACGAACGTCGCCGAGATCCGGGCGGCGAAGGCGATCTACCGGCGCGTGGCGGACCGCCTTCGGGAGCGCGGAGTGGCGCTCCCCGCCACCCTGCCGCCGCTCGGGATCATGGTCGAGACGCCCGGCGCCGCCCTGTGCGCCGACGTGCTCGCGGCCGAGGCCGAGTTCTTCGCCATCGGCACCAACGACCTGTGCATGTACGCCCTCGCCGTGGACCGCGGGGAGGTGGAGGTCGCGGAGCTGTACGACCCGCTGCATCCCGGCGTGCTGCGGCTGATCCAGATGACGGTTTCGGGGGCGGCCTCGCATCGAATCCCGGTGTCGGTCTGCGGCGAGATGGCCGCCAACCCCGGCATGACGCCGCTGCTGCTCGGCCTGGGGGTGCGGAGCTTCAGCACCAACGCTTCGGCGGTGCCGCGGGTGAAGCAGGCGGTCCGGGGCACGACGATCAGCGACTGCCAACGGCTGACCGCGTATGTCATGCAGCAGTCCGACTCCGAGCAGATTCGGGAAGCGCTCGCGACCTTCGGCCACTCGTCGGCGTATTGACGCCGGGCGCCGGCTTCGGGCCATGCGTGTTTAAACTGGCTTGACCGGCGCGCAATAACTGGAACAAATAGGGAACAATATGCTAAAAGGAGCGCTTCGGGACCACGGAAAGGGACAAGGACGACCGCATGATCCTCAGACTGCTCATCGGCCGCACGGGCCGCCCGGATGTGCGCCTGGAACGCTGCAAGATGCTCGCCAGCGGCGTGCAGCTCGTCGCCATCGGGGTGTTTGCCGCCGCCATCGTCGCCCCCTCCTTCAACCCGGCCCTGCACCCCACCACCGTGACCGTCGGCGCCGGCGGGCTGGTGGCCGCATTGATTGAGCTGTTGGCGCTTCGCATTATGGGCTATATCTCTCCACCGGAGACCGGACCCCGGAGCGAAGACGATTGATGCTTGAGATGTTCGAGCGCCTGCTGATCGCCGGAATACCGTTCGTCACCATCGTCTGCCTCGGCCTTTACATCGAGCAGCGCTGGATCGGATTGCCACGCCGGAAGTAAGCCTCGTTCCTGACCCGGACGGGTCAGGGTGGGACAGGCGCCCGGCGGGGCGCCACCCTGGTGCGCGCGCGTTGGAGTGGTTATCTAGGCTTGGTCCGCGTTCGAGCCGCAGTGCCTCCGTCACTGCGACACGCCATTGCGGATGTGAGCCAATCACCCGGAGCTGAACCATGACCGAACCGTCCGATTACACGCCCCCGGAGATCTGGAGCTGGAAACAGGGCACCGGCGGCCGGTTCGCGTCCATCAACCGCCCGGTCGCGGGCGCCACGCACGACAAGGAGCTGCCGGTGGGCCAGCATCCCTTGCAGCTCTACTCCCTGGCCACGCCGAACGGCGTGAAGGTCACGGTCATGCTGGAAGAGCTGCTGGCGCTCGGCCACGGCGGCGCGGAGTACGACGCCTGGCTGATCCGCATCAACGACGGCGACCAGTTTGGCAGTGGCTTCGTGGCGGTGAACCCGAATTCCAAGATCCCGGCGCTGGTGGACCGCAGCGGGTCCGCGCCGGTCCGTGTGTTCGAGTCAGGCGCGATCCTGCTGTACCTGGCCGAGAAGTTCGGCGCGTTCCTGCCGACGGACCCGGCGACGCGCACCGAGTGCCTGTGCTGGCTATTCTGGCAGATGGGCAGCGGGCCTTACCTCGGCGGCGGCTTCGGCCACTTCTACGCCTACGCGCCGACCAAGATCGAGTATGCCATCGACCGCTTCGCGATGGAAACCAAGCGTCAGCTTGACGTGCTGGACCGCCGCCTCGCGGACAACGAGTACTTGGGCGGGCGCGAGTACTCCATCGCCGACATCGCCGTCTGGCCTTGGTACGGCGCCCTCGCAAAGGGGCAGCTTTACGGGGAAGCGGCCAAGTTCCTGCAGGTGCAGGACTACGCGAACGTGCAGCGCTGGACCGACGCCATCGGCGCGCGCCCTGCCGTGCAGCGCGGGCGGATGGTCAACCGCATCTCCGGCGAGCCATTCCACCAGCTGCACGAGCGCCACGACGCCGGCGATTTCGACACCAAGACGCAGGACAGAATCGCACCCGAAGGCTGAGGACGCCCTGGGACCACGCACCCTAACCCTGCGGCTGGATCACGACCCCTTCGTGCGGGCGAAGCGCCAGGCGTGACCGGACCGCCTGGCCGGTTCGGTCCGCGTGGGTGGAGGCGATCACGGCCCCGCCCAGGCCGTCCGCCTCGGTGTCCGCGCCGCCCATGTTCAGCATCACGAGGAGGCGCTCCCCGTCATGGCGGCGTTCAAAGCACAGCACGTCGCCCTGCGCCGCCACGGCGTCGATTGACCCGGCCACCAAGGCGGGGTGCGCCCGGCGCAGCGCGGTCAGCCGGCGGTATAGCGACACGGTCGAGCCAGGATCATCCGCCTGCCGGTCGAGCGGCACGTCCGCCCCGATGGGTAGCCAGGGCGCGCCCGTCGTGAAGCCGGCGCCGGGGCCGCTTTGCCAAGGAAACGGCGTGCGCTCGGGGTCGCGGCCCAGGCCCCGGCCGGGCTCGCGCAGTTCCGCCGGGTCGCGCAGGGCGGCGGGCGGGATCGGCGTGTCCAGCATCCCCAGCTCCTCGCCCATGTAGATCGTGGGCGTGCCGCGCAGCGTCAGCAGCAGCATCGCCGCGACCCGGGCCTGCGCCGCGCCGAGCCGGCTCGCGACGCGGGGCCGGTCATGGTTGCCCAGCACCCAGTTCGGCCACGCGCCCGCCGGCAGCGCCGCCTCGTACTCCCGGACCAGCGCCGCGACTGCACCGGCCGTCCAGTCCTGCAACAATAGGAGCTGGAAGTTGAACGGCAGGTGCGCGCCGCGCCCGTCCCGCCCGTAGTACGTCACCAAACGGTCGATGGGCAGGTACAGCTCGCCAATCAGCACCTTGTCCCCGTATTCGTCCAGCACGGCGCGCATGGCGGCCACGATCTCGTGCACCTCGGGCCGGTCGGCGGTGTAGAGCGGCAGCAGGCGTCCATGCGAGGACTGCCCGTCCCGCCAATCGGGGTTGGGCGGGTTGTCGCGGAACTGGTCGTCCTTGATCATCATCCACATCACATCGACGCGGAAGCCATCGACGCCGCGGCCGAGCCAGAAGCGCAGCACGTCGTACAGGGCCGCGCGCACCGCCGGGTTGCGCCAGTTCAGGTCCGGCTGGGTCGGCAGGAAGGAATGGCAGTAATACTGGCCGCGGACCGCGTCCCAGGTCCAGGCAGGGCCGCCGAAGTTCGACAGCCAGTTGTTCGGCGGCCCGCCGCCCGGCGCCGCGTTCCGCCACAAGTACCAGTCCCGCTTGCCGTCGGTGCCGTTCCGGCTGCTCTGGAACCACGGATGCCGGTCGGAGGAATGGTTCGGCACGAAGTCGAGGATCACCTTGAGGCCGAGCCGGTGCGCCTCCCCGAGCAGCGCGTCGAAATCCTCCAGGGTCCCGAACAGCGGGTCGATGCCGCAGTAGTCCGCCACGTCGTAGCCGAAGTCGGTCATCGGCGAGGGATAGACCGGCGAGATCCAGACCGCATCGACCCCGAGCCAGGCCAGGTGCCCGAGCCGGCTGGTAATGCCGCGGAGGTCCCCCGTGCCGTCGCCGTCGCTATCCTGGAACGACCGCGGATACACCTGATACACGATGCCGCTCTGCCACCATGCCAACTTCATGGGCGCCCCTTCTTCGTTTCAGCAGGCGACACAACGCGCCGGGTCGCGCAATGTTCGCGGAGCTTCGGGGAGCACGGCGTGATCAACGACCTCTGGTACAAGAACGCGGTCATCTACTGCCTGTCGGTCGAAACCTTCATGGACGCCAACGGCGACGGGGTCGGCGACTTCCTGGGCCTGGTGCGCCGGCTGGACTACCTTCAAGGGCTGGGCGTCACCGCGATCTGGCTGATGCCGTTCCAGCCCTCGCCGCAGCGGGACGACGGCTACGACATCACGGACTACTACGGCGTCGATCCCCGCTACGGCACGCTGGGCGATTTTGTCGAGTTCACCCATGGTTGCCGGCAGCGCGGCATCCGCGTGCTGATCGACCTGGTCGTCAATCACACCTCGGACCAGCACCCGTGGTTCCAGGCGGCCCGGCGCGACCGGGACTCCCAGTACCGCGACTGGTACGTGTGGTCCCGCAAGCGCCCGGCGCACAGCACGGACGGCGTGGTGTTCCCCGGCGTGCAGTCATCGACCTGGACCCGGGACCCGGCGGCGCGCGAGTACTACTTCCACCGCTTCTACGACTTCCAGCCCGATCTCAACACCGCCAACCCGGCCGTGCAGGCGGAGATCCTCAAGATCATGGGCTTCTGGCTGCAGCTCGGCGTGTCCGGCTTCAGGATGGACGCCGTGCCCTTCGTGATCGCGGAAAAGGGGCCGGACGTGACCAAGCCCACGGAGCAGTACGACATGCTCCGCGCCTTCCGCGAGTTCCTGCAATGGCGCCAGGGCGACGCCGTGATCCTGGCGGAGGCCAACGTCCTGCCGGACACGGACCTGCAGTACTTCGGCGCGACCGGGGAACGCTTGCAGATGATGTTCAACTTCCAGGTCAACCAGACCCTGTTCTACGCCCTGGCCGCCGCGGACAGCCGGCCGTTGCTCCAGGCCCTCGCCGCGACCGAGCCGCGCCCGGCCACCGGGCAATGGGCCTTGTTCCTGCGCAACCATGACGAGCTGGATCTGGGCCGGCTGAGCGAGGCGCAGCGCCAAACGGTGTTCGCCGCCTTCGGCCCCGAGCCCTCGATGCAGCTCTACGGCCGCGGCATCCGGCGGCGCCTCGCGCCCATGCTGCAGGGCGACCGGCGGCGGCTGGAACTGGCCTACAGCCTGATGCTGACCCTGCCGGGCACCCCGGTGATCCGCTACGGCGACGAGATCGGCATGGGCGACGACCTGGATCTGCCGGAGCGCAACTGCGCGCGCACGCCCATGCAATGGTCCGGCGAGCCGCAGGGCGGCTTCACGGCCAGCGGCTCCCCGGTGCAACAGGCCATCAGCGGCGGCGCCTACGGCTTCGAGCACGTCAACGTCGCGGCCCAGCGCCGCGACCCGGCCTCCTTGCTGAACTGGACGGAGCGGATGCTCCGCATGCGCAAGGAGGTGCCGGAGGTCGGATGGGGCACCTTCGCCCCGGTCGATGCCGGCACGGAGCAGGTGTTGGCGATTCGCTATGAGTGGCGGGGCAACGCCGTCCTGTTCGTGCACAACCTCCATGCGATCCCGCTTGAGGTGCGGCTCAAAGCCGGGGCGAGCGGCCTGCATGACGGCCTGCTGGTCAACCTGTTGTCGGAAGCGCATAGCCAGCCGGACAGCGCCGGGGCGCACTGCATCCTGATGGAGCCGTATGGCTATCGCTGGTTCAGGGTGGGCGGCCTGGACTACCTGCTGCGCCGGACGGGAGCTTGACCGCCCCTCGCCGGTCCGGGCTTCCAGCACGGAGCTGAAGGGTCGGCGGTTCAGGGACGCCGCCGCCTCGTGCCCGGCGTTTCTGTCCCTCGGATCAGTCGTGCGTGTGCGGGCCGCCCGGCTGCGACACGCCGCTCAGCGCCGCCGCCTCATGCGAGCCGCCCCCCTGCGTGACGTCGCCCAGCGAGACCATGCCGACCAGGCGCTTGTCGCGGTTCAGCACGGGAAACCGCCGGACCTTCAGGGTGCCCACCTTGCTCGCCATGCTGTCGAGATCCTCGTCGTCGAAACAGCAATTGATTTCCTCGGTCATCACCTCGCGCACAGGGGCATCGGACCCTTTGCCCTCGGCCACCGCGCGGATGGCGATGTCGCGGTCGGTGATCATGCCCGTCAGGCGGTCGTTCTCGCCCACCGGGATCGCGCCCACGTCGCCCAGCCACTGTCCGGGAGTATCGGTCGATCCTGCAACAGCACATTCTCCCGAGGCTCTTGTTGGGTTCCGGGGTGGTGACGGCTCCATCACGCAACCAGGCCCGCAA
>CAXTUQ010000143.1:0-11250 GCA_964247405.1 uncultured Acetobacteraceae bacterium | reverse complement strand
GCCGCAGTCCACGACGGCGCCGCGCATCATCCAAGCGGCCCGATCAGGGAAGCGTTCAAGTCGGAGCGGGCGTGCAGCAGCCGGGCCAACGCGCTCTCCGCACCCCGGCCCGCCCGCACGTCGCTCAGCAGGCAGCCCCGCCGCCCCAGCGACCAGCGCACCGCATCCCGCCCGAGCAGCCCCGCAAGCACCCCGACCCCCAGGCCGATCAGCCCGCCCAAGCCCGGCGGCGCTAAGACCATGACCAGCACGGCCACCGCGCCGAACAGCACCGCCGGAATCCAGGCCCGGTGTGCCAGCAGCCAGAACGGCCCGAACACCGCGGCACCCCAACTCCAGCCTTCCAGCAAGACGACTGGGGGGCAATCCGGCTTGAGGTGCGCCGTGTAGGTCTTCATAGGGCGCCCTTGGTGGACGGGATGACGCCCGAGGCGCGCGGATCGGCTTCGACCGCCATGCGCAAGGCGCGGGCCACAGCCTTGAAGCACGCCTCCGCCACATGATGTGCGTTGCGCCCGGCCTGCTGTGTGACGTGCAGCGTCAAGAGGGCGTTCATCGCCAGCGCGCGGAAGAACTCCTCGAACAGCTCGGTGTCCATCTCGCCGATCTTGTCGCGCTCGAACGCGACGGACCAGGCGAGGAACGGGCGGCCAGACAGGTCCAGCGCCGCGGCGACCAGCGCCTCGTCCATCGGCACGACCGCGTTGCCGTAGCGTCGGACCCCGCGCTTGTCGCCGATGGCTTGGGCCAGCGCCTGCCCCAGCACGATGCCGACATCCTCCGTCGTGTGGTGGAAGTCGATGTGCAGGTCGCCTTTTGCTCGCGCCGAAAGGTCGATCAGTGCGTGCCGGGCAAACGCGGTCAGCATGTGGTCCAGGAAGCCGACGCCGGTCGCGATCTCCCCTTGGCCGCTGCCGTCCAGATCTAGGCGGACTGTGATGTCGGTCTCGGAGGTCGTGCGGGTGATCTCGGCGGTGCGGCTCATGCGCGCGTGATAGCGCAAACCGCACCTCGGGCAAACCGGGTCAGGGTGCCCTGGCCCAAGTTGCCTATATCTTGTGCAGCCCAGGCGCGAACCCCATTTGGGCGCCATCATGCAAGACTCATCCCCCCACGATCCCGTCGGCTGGCACGGGACCACCATCCTCTGCGTCCGCCGCAACGGCCAGGTCGCCATGGCCGGCGACGGCCAGGTGACGCTCGGCCAAACCGTCATCAAGGGCAACGCGCGCAAGGTCCGGCGCATCGGCGCCGGCGGCAACGTGCTCGCCGGGTTCGCTGGCGCCACGGCGGACGCCTTCACCCTGCTCGAACGGCTTGAAGCCAAGCTCGAACGCTTCCCGTCGCAGCTTGAGCGCGCCTGCGTCGAGTTGGCGAAGGACTGGCGCACCGACCGCTACCTGCGCCGGCTGGAGGCGATGATGGCGGTGGCCGATGATGTGCACAGCTATACGCTCACCGGCAACGGCGACGTATTGGAGCCGGAGGACGGGGTGATCGCCATCGGCTCCGGCGGCAACTACGCGCTGGCGGCGGCGCGGGCGCTGCTGTCGGTGGACGGGTTGGAGGCGGAGGAGGTCGCGCGCCGGGCCATGCGGATCGCCGCCGACATCTGCGTCTATACCAACCACTCGTTGATCGTGGAGACCCTGTGATGGACGTTCCCACCTATTCCCCGCGGGAGATCGTGGGCGAGCTTGACCGCTTCATCGTGGGCCAGGGGGATGCCAAGCGCGCGGTTGCCATCGCGCTGCGCAACCGCTGGCGGCGCCAGCAGCTTCCGGAGGGCATCCGGGACGAGGTGGTGCCGAAGAACATCCTGATGATCGGGCCGACCGGCTGCGGCAAGACGGAGATCGCCCGCCGCCTCGCCAAGCTCGCGCAGGCGCCGTTCATCAAGGTCGAGGCGACGAAGTTCACCGAGGTCGGCTATGTCGGCCGCGACGTGGACAGCATCGTGCGCGACCTGGTGGAGGCCAGCATCGTCATGCTGCGCGACATGGGCCGCAAGGACGTGCAGGCGAAGGCGGAGCTGGCGGCGGAGGACCGGCTGGTCACGGCGCTCGTGGGGGAGGGCGCCAGCGCCGAAACCCGCGGCAAGTTCCGCAAGATGCTGCGCGCCGGCGAGCTGGAGGACAAGGAAGTGGAGGTCGCCGTGGCTGACGCCGGGCCGGCAATTGGCCAACTGGACATCCCCGGCATGGCGCCGGGCCAGATGGCCAACATCGGCGAGATGATGAAGGGCATGTTCGCCCGTCCGCCGCAGCGCAAGCGCATGACGGTCTCCGCCGCCCGCATGGCGCTGGCACGGGAGGAAAGCGATCGCCTGCTGGACAACGAGCAGCTCACCAAAGACGCCGTGCACCACGCCGAGCAGAACGGCATCGTGTTCCTGGACGAGATCGACAAGGTCTGCGCCCGGTCAAGCGAGGGCGGTTTCCGCGGCGGCGACGTGTCCCGCGAAGGCGTGCAGCGCGACCTGCTGCCGCTGATTGAGGGCACGACCGTCAACACGAAGCATGGCCCGGTGAAGACCGACCATGTCCTGTTCATCGCCTCCGGCGCGTTCCATTTGGCCAAGCCGTCCGACCTGCTGCCGGAGCTGCAGGGCCGTCTGCCGATCCGGGTCGAGCTGGCGCCGCTGTCGCGGGCGGACCTGCGCCGCATCCTCACGGAACCCGAGCACAGCCTGCTCAAGCAGTACTCGGCCCTGCTGGAAACGGAGGCCGTCACCCTCGACTTCACGCCCGACGCGGTGGATGCGCTGGCGGACCTGGCGGCGGACATCAACGACCGGGTCGAGAACATCGGCGCGCGGCGGCTGGCGACGGTGCTGGAGAAGCTGCTGGAGGAGGTCAGCTTCACCGCGACGGACCGGGGCGGCGAGCTTGTGACGGTGGACGCCGGTTACGTGAACGAGCGCGTGGCGCCGCTGGCCGCGAAGGGCGACCTGAGCCGGTTTATTCTGTAAACAAAACGTTGACAGGGACGGGCTTGTTGCTGTTTCGTAAGGCTCCAATCGGGAGCCATTACATGCGTTTGAAACTTGCAGCCTGCTTGATTATTGCCGGCGGTCTCGCTGCCTGTGCGAGTCCGCCTCCACCTCCACCCATGGCCGCCGCCGAGCCTGCGCCGCCGCCTGCGCCGGTGGCCATGACGCCGCCTGACGGCATGTACTCCGGCACGGTCGTTTCAACCGACGACTCGCGCCGGCGCTGCCGGAAGCTGCCGGCGACCGCCCGCTCCCAGGTGCGCAACGGCATGTTCGCGCTCCAGGGTTTGCACGGCAAGGTTGGGCCGGACGGCAGCGTGACGGGCATGGGACGCCGGGGCATGACGCTGACCGGCATGTTCACCAATGGCACGCTCGATGTGACGACCACCGGCCATGGCTGCGGCTACCACTACTCTCTGACCCAGACGTAACAATTCGGCCCTGCCTTCTGCAAAGGCGGGGCTGTTCTGTTCACGGGTGACGTGGACGCTCTCAGTTTGGCATGCGCGTGGTGTAGCTTTCGCCGCGCCGTGCCATATCTCAGCACCATGCCAGATCCCTTCGTCCATCCAGAAGACCCGTCCGCCGCCGCCGCCATCGCCGCCATCGGCGAGGAACTGGAGGTGTTCGACGACTGGATGGACCGCTACCAGTACATCATCGAGCTTGGCCGCAAGCTCCCGCCGTTCCCTGCGGAGTGGCAGGACGACGCGCACCGCGTGCCGGGCTGCCAAAGCCAGGTTTGGATGGAGGCGGGCGTGCAGGACGGCCGCATGATGCTGGCCGGCGCGTCCGACGCGGCCATCGTTTCGGGCCTCGTCGCGTTGCTGCTGCGCGTTTACAGCGGCCGGCCGCCCGCCGAGGTGCTGGCGACCGACCCCGTGTTCCTCAAGGATTTCGGCCTGCTTGAGGCGCTGTCCACCAACCGCGGCAACGGCGTCGCGTCCATGGCCCGGCGCATCCATGACGCGGCGAAGGCCTGCGCGGTCGCCGCCTGATTGGTAGCACGGGACGGGCTGCGCGTCGGCCTGTTCCTGGCGGCGTTCTTCGCGGCGGGGGCGGTCAGCACCGCCTACCTGCCGGTCTGGTTCGCTGGACGCGGGCTGAGCAGCGCCGAGATCGGCCAGGTGCTTGGGCTGGGCTTCCTGCTCCGCGTCGCGGTGGTGCCCGGCTGGGGTTGGCTGGCCGACAGGATCGGCGGCCGGACCGTGCTGTTCGCCGGGGCAGCCGTCGCGGCCGGGGGCGCCGCCCTGTTGCCGGCGGCCCAGGGCTTCCTCATCATCCTGCTCATCTCGGCGGTGCAGGGGGTGTCGGCCTCGGCGTTAACCCCGCTTAGCGACGCCTTGGCGCTCGCCTTGGCGGCGGCCCGGCGGCTCGATTATGGGCGCACCCGCGCGTTCGGTTCCGTGGCCTACATGGCCTCCACCGCTTCCGGCGGCGCGCTGCTCGGAGTGTTGGGCGCTGGCTTGGTGCCGTGGGCCATCGCCGGCTTCTACGCGCTATCTGCTGGGCTGGCGTTTGCCCTTCCCGGCGTCGCGGCGGCACCCCCAGCGGTGCGCCTCCAGCAAGGGACGTGGCGCTTCCGGAGTTTCCGCCTGGCGCTGACCGCGACGGCGCTGATCCAGGGAGCGCACGCCGCCTACTATGCCTTCGCCACGCTGCATTGGCGCACCGCCGGCATCCCGGACGGCGTCATCGGGCTGCTGATCGCCGAGGGCATCGTGGCGGAGGTTGCGCTGTTCATCTGGGGACGCCCCCTGGTCGAACGGCTCGGCCCGGCCCGGCTCACCGCACTGGCCGCGGGCGCGTCCCTGCTGCGCTGGACCGTGACCGCCTTCGCGACCGAGGTTCCCGTGCTCGCCGCGGTGCAACTCCTGCACGCCTTGACCTTCGCCTGCCAGCACCTTTCGACCATGCTGGTGCTGCGGACCCTGCCGCCGCAGCGCGCCGGTACGGCCCAGGCGCTGATGTCCGCGCTGGGCTTTTCCGCCCCGACCGGGCTGCTGGTTTGGCTGTCCGGCCTGATCTACGGGACCGTCGGCGGCCTCACCTTCCTGCTCATGGCGGCAGTGGGAGGCTCTGCGTTGCTGATCGTGCCGGCCCTGGCGCGCGCCCTTCCTCCCGCCGCAGCGCCCCGTCCATGAGCGCGATCTGCCGTGCAATCCGGGCCATCGCACCGTCGGGTGCATGCCGGGGTTGGCCTGGAGGCAATGGCTCGCCGGACGCCAGCGCCCGAAATGCCAGCCGCAACCAATCGCGCCACGCCGCAAGCTCGGCCGCGCCGGGCACCGAAGCGGGGTCATGCTGGAAGGATGACAGCCGCCCGGCTAGGCGGCGCAGCGCCGCATCGACGACCATCGCCGCCTCCAGCCCGGCGCGTGCGGAGCGCCGCGGCTCCTGCAGCGCGCGGGCCAGCGAGGCTTCGAGGTTGTTGCTGGCGACCCCGGACGTGCGGCGCATGGCATCCAGCGCGGTGGCCGGCTGCTCGCCCAGCAGCACCGCAAGCTCGGTGTCCGCATAGGCCGCATGCGCCTCCAGCGCCCCGCGCAGCTCCCGGCTGAGGCGTCCGGGTTCCCAACTGGGCCACAGCACCGCGCAGCCGAGCACCGCCAGCACCCCGCCCAGCACGGTGTAGAGCGCCCTCATGCCGGCGATCACCCACTCGCTTTCCCCGGGGCGGCCGAGTTCCGACAACAGGACCACCAGCGGCGTCATGCACGCCATGAACAGCCCGAAGCTGACGTAACGCACGGCGAACGCCGTGACCGCCAGCGGGAACAGCACGGCCGCGGTCGCGAGCGGCGACGCGACCAGCAGCCCCAGCCCGGCCGCCACCACGCCGCCCAGCACGGTGCCGATGATTCGCTCCAGCGCCTTTTGCCAGGTCAGGGCGAAGAACGGCTGCAAGGTCAGCACGAGGGTGATGGTGAGCCAGTGCGCGTACGCATTGCCGGACCTCAATGTGATGACCAGCGCCGGCCCGGCGGCCACCGCCGCACGGATTGCATGGCGGAAAGAGGCCGACGACCCCGTGAGGTTGGCCCGCAGCGGCCGCATGAAGCGGTCCCGCCACCCGGCCGCGCCGCCTTGCCCGGTGCCCAGCACCAAGCCGGCCGGCGTGGTCAGCAGCGCCGCGACGCGCAGCCGATCCACCAAGGCATCCGTGACCCCGGCCAACGCCGGGTCGCTCCGGCCGATGCCGGTCAGGATGTCCAGCAGCCGCTCGACCATCGCGCGGCGTCCGGGGTCGTCTGGGGGGTGGTCCGCGCCGGTGTCGTCGGCGATGGCGGCCAGCAGCAGCCGCAGCGTGTGCAGCAGCCGGGCAGCGGCGCGGCGATCCGGCCCGGCGAACTCCAGCACGTCTGACAAAGCGATCAAGGCGCCGAACACCTGGTCCGCCGCCTCCACTTGGATCAGGGTCTGGTTGGAGCGCGCGCTCGACGGCCCGCGTGCCCGCACGGTGTCGAGCACCAGGGTGCGCGCGGCCTCGATGCCGTCGCGCACGTGGCGGCGATGCCCGCGGGCGTGGTCGGCCCACGCCTCCGACACTTGGGCGGGCAGGCTGGGGGCCGCGGTGAGCAGCCCAGACAGGTCGCCCGCCAGCACGCCCATGCGCCGGAACACCTCGGCCACGGCACGCCGGGCGGGGCGGAACGGGTGCAAGCGCCAAATCACCATGGTCAGCAGCAGCGCCCATAGGCTGCCGCCGACAAACGACGCCGCCAGCACGCCAGCCTGATCCAGGCTGATGGTCCGGTCCATCGCCAGCACGGTCACAACGGTCAGCAGGTTGCCCACCTGCAGCGCGCTCTGACCCCAGATGCGGGCGAAGCTCGTGCAGAAGATCACGAGGCAGGCGCAGGGCACCACCACCGGGAGGCCGGCTGACCGCAGCAGCCCCAGCCCGGCCGTCAGGCTGGCGCCGATGGCCGCGAACGCCAGCAGGGCCGGCACCCGGCGCCGGATCGGCCCGCCAGCGTCGCACAGGCAGGTCAGCAACGCCGCCAGCGCCGCCTCGCTCAGCGGCGGGAAGTCCGCCCACTCGTTCGCCGCCACGATGACGGCGACCGACAGGGCCGCGCGCACCCCTTCCGCGACGCTGAGCGCCCGCAGGTCAAGGCTGACCGGCAGGTGCGCCAGGTTGGCGTCCGGCCCCGCCTGCAGGAGACGAGGCCGGTTCAACTAAGCGGCGCGGGCCATCTCCCGCAGCACGTAATGCAGGATGCCGCCGTTGCGGTAGTACTCGACCTCGTCATCGGTATCGACCCGGCACCGCACCGTCAGCTCATCCGTGCGGTCCGGCGCGCGGTGGATCAGCACCCGCAGGTCCATGCCGGCGCGCAGCTCCGCCAGCCCCAGGATGTCGATGGTCTCGCCGCCGGTCAGCCCGAGGGACTGCCGGGTGGCGCCGTCCTTGAACGTCAGCGGCAGCACGCCCATGCCGACCAGGTTGGAGCGGTGGATGCGCTCGAAGCTCTCGACGATCACCGCCTTGATGCCCAGCAGCGCCGTGCCCTTGGCCGCCCAGTCGCGGGACGACCCCATGCCGTACTCCTTGCCGCCGAACACCACCAGCGGCACGCCTTCCCGCTTGTAGCGCTCTGCCGCATCGTAGATCGGCATCTGCTCGCCCGACGGCTGGTGCTTGGTCCAGCCGCCCTCGACGCCCGCGACCATCTCGTTCTTGATGCGGATGTTGGCGAAGGTGCCGCGCATCATGACCTCGTGGTTGCCGCGGCGGGAGCCATAGCTGTTGAAGTCGCGCTGCATCACCTGGCGCTCGCCGAGGTACTCGCCGGCCGGCGACGCCTTCTTGATGTTGCCGGCTGGGCTGATGTGGTCGGTCGTGATGTTGTCGGCGAACATCGCGAGCACCCGGGCGCCTACGATGTCCGTCACGTCGCCGGGCGTCATGGTGATGCCGTCGAAATACGGCGGGTTCTGCACGTAGGTGGAGCCGCTGTTCCAGTGATAGGTCTGGCTGCTGGTATCGACCTCGATGGCCTGCCATTCCTTGGTGCCCTGGAAGATCTCGCCGTAGCGCCGGATGAACTGCTCCCGCGACAGGCTGGCCCGCACCGTCTCCAGGATTTCCTGGTTGGTCGGCCACACGTCCTTGAGGTACACCGGCTGCCCGTCGTCGCCGGTGCCGAGCGGCGCCGTGGTGATGTCCTGGTTCATGGTGCCGAGCAGCGCGTAGGCCACCACCAGCGGCGGGCTTGCGAGGTAGTTGGCCCGCACGTTCGGGTGCACCCGGCCTTCGAAGTTCCGGTTGCCCGACAGCACCGACACCGCCACCAGCTTGTTCGCCTCGATGGCGTCCGCGATCTCCTCGTCGAGCGGGCCGGAGTTGCCGATGCAGGTCGTGCAGCCGTAGCCGACAAGCTGGAAGCCCAGCGCGTCCAGCTCGTCGCTCAGCCCGGCCTTGTCGAGGTACTCCGTCACCACCTGGCTGCCAGGGGCGAGCGAGGTCTTGACCCACGGCTTCGGCCGCAATCCCTTCGCCCGCGCCTTCTTCGCCAGCAGCCCGGCGCCCAGCATGACATAAGGGTTGCTGGTGTTGGTGCAGCTCGTGATCGCCGCGATCACCACGTCGCCGTGGGTGATCTCGAAGTTCTTGCCCGCGACGGCAACGCTGCGTCCGGCATCGTTCGCCGGCACGCCCAGGCCCTTGGTGAGGTCGGCGCGGAACGCGGCGGAGGCATCCTTCAGCAGCACGCGGTCCTGCGGGCGCTTCGGCCCGGCGATGCTCGGCATCACCGTCGCCAGATCCAGCTCGATGATGTCGGTGTACACTGCGTCCGGCGTGGCCCCGTCCACCCACAGGCCCTGCGCCTTGGCGTAGGCCTCGACCAGTGCGATGCGCGCCTCGTCCCGCCCGGTCAGGCGCAGGTAGTCGAGCGTCGTGCTGTCGATGGGGAAGATGCCGCAGGTCGCGCCGTATTCCGGGGCCATGTTGGCGATGGTGAGCCGGGTCGAGACCGAAAGGTTGGCGAGGCCCGGCCCGAAGAACTCCACGAACTTGCCGACCACCCCCTTCTTGCGCAGCATCTGCGTGACCTGCAGCGCGAGGTCGGTCGCCGTCGATCCTTCCGGCAGGTCGCCCGTCAGGCGGAAGCCGATCACGTCCGGGATCAGCATGGCAATGGGCTGGCCGAGCAGCGCCGCCTCCGCCTCGATGCCCCCCACGCCCCAGCCGAGCACGCCGATGCCGTTGGCCATGGTGGTGTGGCTGTCGGTGCCGAATAGCGTGTCCGGGTAGGCGAAGGTCTTGCCCTCGATCTCCGCCGTCCACACCGTCTGCGCGAGGTACTCGACGTTCACCTGGTGGCAGATGCCGGCACCCGGCGGCACGACCCGGAAATTCTGGAACGCCGTCTGGCCCCAGCGCAGGAAGCTGTAGCGCTCGCCGTTGCGGCTGAACTCAGCGTCCATGTTCTGATGCAGCGCGTTCGGCGTGCCGGAATAGTCCACCATGACCGAGTGGTCGATCACCAGGTCCACCTGGATCAGCGGGTTCACCTGGTCCGGCCGCCCGCCGAGCTTGGTGATCCCGTCGCGCATGGCGGCGAGGTCCACGACGCCGGGCACGCCGGTGAAGTCCTGCATCAGGATGCGCGCCGGGCGGAACGGCACCTCCCGGGTGCTGCTGCCGGTGCGGGCCCATTCGGCCAGCGCGCGGGCGTCGCCTACGGTGTAGCTGCCGCCGTTCTCGAAGCGCAGCACGTTCTCCAGCAAGATCTTGAGGCTGACCGGCAGGCGGTCGGCCGGCTCGCCCAGCGCCTTCGCGGCCTCCGGCACGGAGTAGTACTCGTAGTCCCGTCCGTCCGCCGTCAGGGTGCGGCGGGTTTTCAGACTGTCTTGCCCGATCATCTTCATGGCCGTGTGCCTCCTCCTTTGGGTCGCACGCCGGCGGGAAGCGAGGCGGGCGGCTGCGGTCGAATGGTAAGCGTCATAAACCATATGTGGCGGGCTGGCGTCCACAGACCGGCCCGACCTACACAGGGGCCATGCAGAATTTAAGCCATGCGGGCCTGCCAAGTCATGCGAGCCTGACGGTTGCCGGAGTCTCGGCGTTCCGCGGGGAGCGGCTGGTGCTGCGCAACCTGTCGTTCGCAGTCCCGGACGGCGGCGCGCTGCTGCTCTTGGGCGCCAACGGGTCGGGCAAGAGCACGCTGCTCCGGGTGCTCGCCGGGTTGAAGCGTCCGGACGCCGGGCAGGTGGCCTGGCGCGGCCAGGACCTGCGGGAGCATCCGGCGCCGGCCGCGTATCTCGGCCACCTCGACGCGGTGAAGCCGGGGCTGACGGCCCGGGAGAACCTGGCGCTTGCGGCCCGCATTGGCCGCGGCGACGCGGCGCAGGCCTTGGCGGCGCTTGAGCTTTCGGCGCTTGCGGACCTGCCCGCGCGGCTGCTGTCGGCTGGGCAGAAGCGGCGGCTGGCGCTGGCGCGGCTGTTGGTGTCGCGGGCTGGGCTGTGGCTGCTGGACGAACCGACCCTGGGGCTGGACGCCGCCTCGGTCGCGCGGCTCGGCGAGTTGATGGCGGCGCATCGGGCGGCGGGCGGCGTGGTGGTGGCTGCGACGCATTTGCCGTTGCCGCTCGAGGGTGCTGCGGACCTGCGGCTGTGACGGCGTTTTGGGCGATGCTGCTGCGGGAGTTGCGGCTTTCGGTCCGGCACGGCGCCGATACCTTGGCGGCGGTGCTGTTCTTCGTGCTGGCCGGGGCGCTGTTCCCGCTCGCCATCGGCCCGGCGCCCGAAACGCTGTCCCGCATGGCGCCCGGTATCGTCTGGGTCTGTGCGCTGCTGGCGGCGCTGCTGCCGCTCGACCGGCTGTTCGGCGCGGACTTCGACGACGGCTCGCTCGATCAACTGCTGTTGAGCGGCCTGCCCGCCGGCGCGGTCGCGGCGGTGAAGGCGCTGGCGCACTGGCTGGCAACCGGGGTGCCCCTGCTGCTGGCAGCCGGGCCGCTGGCCGTCATGCTGCAGCTTGTCCCGGCGGCGGTGCCGGTGCTGCTGGCCGGGCTGCTGCCGGGAACGCTGGTGCTGTCCTTGTTCGGCACGCTCGGCGCCGCCGTGGTGCTGGGCGCCCGGCGCGGCGGCGTGCTGCTGCCGCTCTTGGTGCTGCCGCTGGCGATGCCGGTGCTGATCTTCGGCGCCGCCGCGACGGAGGCGGCGGCGGCCGGGGAAACGCCGCGTCCGCATCTGCTGCTACTGGCGGCGGTGCTGGCGGGGGCGGTGCCGCTGTGCCCGTTGG
>CAXTUQ010000142.1:0-11257 GCA_964247405.1 uncultured Acetobacteraceae bacterium | reverse complement strand
CGCTGCAATAGAAACCCTGGCAGCGTCCCATTCCCGCCCGGGTCCGCCGCCTGAGCCCGCCGAAATCCTGCGCCGGCAGCGGCCCCGCGAGCGCAGCCTCCACCTCCTGCCGCGTGACCATCTCGCAGTGGCAGACGATCTCGTGGCCGCCCGGCTCTGCCCACGCCCGTTCGAGGTGCTCGGACAGGTTGGGCACGCGCGGCCAGTCGCGCGGCTGCGGCGTGCCGGCACCGATCAGGTCCGCCACGTAGCCGGCAATGCCCAGAGCAGCAGTCAGCCCCGTGGACCGGATTCCACCCACCGCGATCAGCGCTCGGTCGAAGTCCCGCGAGATGCGATACTCCTTCGCCTCCGTCGCAGGGCGCAGCCCGGCATAGGCCGCGGTCACCTCTACCTCGGCGAGCGCGGGCACCAACTCGACCGCCTGGGCCACCAGCGACCGCAGCGTCGCGCCGTCCACCGCCGCGCGCTGCCGGTCTTCCTGCTCCTCCGCCGTCGGACCAACGAGGACGTTGCCGAACGCGGTTCGGGCCAGGACGACGCCTTTCGTGCGCTCGTTCGGCAGTGCGAGCAGAGTGGTGCGCAGCAGGCGGGCGGCCGCCTTGTCGAACACCGCGAACTGGCCCTTGCGCGGCATGATGCGGAACGGCGATGCGCCCGTCAGCCGCTCTTGGACCACGTCGCCGAACAGCCCAGCGCAGTTCGCGACCCACCCGGCCCTGACATCGCCGTGCGAGGTGCGGAGCGTCCATGCTGCACCGTCATACTCGCCGCCCAGCACCTCGGTTCCGCGCCGGACCGCGGCCCCGTGCGCCACGGCTTGCAAGGCATAGGCGAGCGGAGCGGACCAAGGGTCGATGACGTGCTCGCCGGGCACAAGCAGCGCTCCCAGGACGCGCGGCGACAGGAAAGGCTCGCGCGCGAGCGCCTCGACCCGGTTGAGCCGGCGGACATCGACCCCGTTCTCGCGCGCCCGCGCCTCAACCGGCCCGAGCAGGGCGAGTTCCGCTTCGCTCCAAGCGGCGACCATGGCGCCGGTTTCGAGAACCGGCAGGTTCAGCTTCGGGGCGATCTCCAAGTATTCGCGATAGCCCGCCTGCATCAATCGCAGTTCCAGGCTGCCGGGCGGCGCGTCGAACCCGGTGTGCAGGATGCCGCTGTTGCCCTTGCTGGCGCCCGACAGGATGTCGGCGCCCTTCTCGATCAGCACGGCCCGCAGGCCGCCGAGCGCGAGGCGGCGCAGCAGCGCGCATCCGACCACGCCGCCGCCGACCACTGCCACGTCGAACTCGATCGCCATTGCAGGATACCCCGTTCGCGCTACAAGGACGCAAGCGCGCCCTGCACTTGACCAAACGGTAGGGCGCGCTGTGGAAACCGTCAACAGGAGCGTTGACTTGCGTCCTGACTCGCGCCGGACCGCCATCCTGGACCTGCTGCGGGAACATTCGCGCCTGAGCGTGGCCGAGCTGTCGGGGCGGATCGGCACGTCGCAGGAAACGATCAGGCGGGACCTGTCCAGTCTCGCCTCGCATAGCCTGCTGCGCAAGTTCCACGGCGGGGCGGAATTGCAGGCGGCAGACCGGGAAAGCCCGTTCGACGTCCGTATGGGCCAGCACGTCGCGCAGAAGCGGCAGATCGCCCGCCTCGCCGCCTTGCTGCCCGGCGAAGGCGAGAGCTTGTTCATCGACACCGGGTCCACCACGGTCGCCTTCGCCGAGGAGCTTGCGCGGCGGAACCGGCTGACGGCCGTCACCAACTCGCCCGTCATCGCAGGCCAGCTGCGGCGCGCCGGCAGGTTCGCCGGGGTGTTCCTGCTGGGCGGCGAGTATCATTCGGAGGTGGACGAGACGGTCGGCCCGCTCTGCATCGAGCAGATCAGGCGCTTCCGGACCACCCACGCTTTCCTCACCATCGGCGCGCTCGGCCCGGAGGGGATCATGAACTTCGACATCAACGAGGCGGAGGTCGCGCGCGCCATGGTGGCCCAGGCCGACCGGGTCACGATCCTGGCGGACTCGTCGAAGTTCATGCGCACGGCTTTGTTCGAGGTCGGGCCGCTGAGCTGCGCGAGCCGGCTGGTGACGGACGCGCCGCCGCCGGAGCGCATCCGGCGGGCGCTTGAGACGGCCAACGTCGAACTGCTGATCGCCCCGCCCGCCTGAGTCGATCCGCAAGCCAGGTTCGGTCAACAACCCCGCCGCACTTGACCGATTGGTTATTCCGTGGACATGAATGGGCGATGCCCGGCGGTTCTGCAGATTGCCTCGTGGTTGGCTCCGGCATAGCCGGGGTCTGCGCTGCCTTGTTCATTCAGGAGAAGGGAGCGCGCGTTGTCATCGTCGATCCCAGTCAGCCCGGCACCGGCGCCTCCTTCGGCAACGCCGGGATCGTCGTCAACACCAAGCTGATGCCGGTCTTCGCCGGGCTTACGCCCGGCAGGCTGTTAGCCATGCTGCGGGACCCGTCCTCGCCGCTGAACGTCCGCTGGTCGCGCTTCCTAGGGCTGTCACCTTGGTTCCTACGCATGCTGGCGAACGCCAACGAGGCAAGCGTGCTGCACATCACGCGCGCGCTGGCCAATCTCTGCCAAAATGGCGAGCGCACTTACGCCGGGTTGTGGCAAGAGGCAGGCATGCACGACCTGGTGCGCGCGCGCGGCTCGCTCGCCCTGAACCTGCACGAGACGGAGCGGGATCACGACTGGGACGGCCCGCTCGCACTGCTCCGTTCCATGGGCGTGCCAATGGAACGGTTCGGCCGGAACGAGATCGCGGCGATGGCGCCCGCGGTCGGGCCGCGCTACGCGTGTGGAGTATTCTCTGCCTACTTCCGGCACTCGACCGATCCCCAGGCCTTCGTCGCGCGTCTGTTTGCGCTGTTCCTCGCCCGCGGCGGGGTGCATCGGCAGGGGAAAGTCAATGGGATCATGACTGCCGACGGCCGTGCGGTGGGGTTGAACACGTCCGAAGGCGCGCTCGGCGGCGGCAGCGTCGTGCTGGCCGCCGGTGCCGGCACGGCGCAGCTCGCGGCCGCATCAGGCGAGGCCGTGCCGCATCAGGCCGTGGGCGGCTATCACGTCATGATCGCCCAGCCCGGCATCGCGCTGCAGACTCCGCTGCTGCCGCTGGACTTCCGGTTCGCGATCACCCCGATGCAGGCGGGACTCCGACTGGCGGGCACCTACGAGTTCGGCGGCGACCGCCGTCCGCTATCGGATGCGGTCATCCGCGACATGCTGGCGCATGTGGGGCAAGTGCTGCCCGGTATCGACGCACGCCCCGCCTCGACCTGGCGCGGGTTCCGCTCGTACCTGCCTGACGGGCTGCCCGTGATCAGCGCGTCCCGCAAGACCGAACGCCTCTTCTACCTGTTCGGCCTCTCGTCTGCCGGGATGATCAACGGCGCCGCGTCCGGCAAGGCCCTGGCGAGCATCTGGAGCGGCCAGCCTGCCGAGTTCGATGTTTCACCCTATGCCATCGGACGTTTCGGCAGAACTGGGCGGCGTGGGCACGGCACAAGGCCACGCTCGTTCTCACGGTTCCCATCCTCACGGCCTCCGGAAGCAGCATGAGCGTTCAACACGTTCTGAAGTCGCCGGAGCGGCAGCAGTCGTCAGCCGTGACGTTCGCGGAAGCGGCGGTCGTCAACGGCACGATCTACATGACTGTCATTCCACACAGGACGCTGTCTGACCGTGCACCGATCCGCGAGCAGGCGCAGGAAGTTTTCCGGCTCATCGAGGAACGCCTTGGGCGGCTCGGGTCCGACAAGAGCAAGATAGCCCATATCACGGTCTGGATTGCCCACTTGCTGGACTTCGAGCCGTTCACCGCGGCCTGGAACGCCTGGGTGGATCCCATGCACCCTCCGGTCCGCGCATGCGCGCAGGTGAACATGGCGAACCGCGACATCAGAGTCGAGATGATCGTCGTCGCCTCCACCTGAGCAGTTCGAACGGACGGGACAAGCCCCATGACGGCACGGCATCGCCTCCACGCATACAACCGTGCTGAATTCGAGCCCGTCAGGGGCACGTGCGAGATGCTCGGCTGCCGATCCCGGAGCGGCCTGTCTGCTGCTCGGGAACAGGTTGAGGCGCATTGAAAGGCGTGGCGGGCAAATCGGTCGGAGTCGTCGGCCTCGGGTCGATGGGAAGCATGGCGTTGTGGCAGTTGGCGCGTCGCGGGATCCGCGCGGCCGGTTTCGAGCAGTTCGCGCTCGGCCACGCCAATGGCGCGTTCTCAGGCGAGACAAGGATGTTCCGGACGGCCTACAGCAACGGGCCGCACTGGGTACCCGCCCTGCGCCTGGCAAAGGACCTTTGGCGCACGCTGGAGCAGGACACCGGGCAGGACCTGCTCGACCTGAACGGCTTCGTCTCGATCGGCACACAAGGCACGGAACGGCTCGACAGCCTCATCGAGTGCGCGACCAGTATGGGACTCGAGATCGAAATACTCGACGCCCGGTCGGCACGCGCTCGCTTCCCCGCGCTTTCGCTGCGGGAAGGCGAAGTTGCGGTATACGACAGGGATGGCGGCCTGATAAAGCCGGAGCGGGCCGTCATGGCCGCGATCAGCCGTGCCGAGGCCCTGGGCGCGCTGGTGCATCGGAACACTGCGGTGACGGCCATCGTGCCGCACGATGGCGGGGTGACGATCCGGACCGAAGCGCAGGACTTCAAATTCGAGTCGGCCATCGTCGCCGCCGGGTCATGGTCGTCGGCGTTCCTGCCGAAAGACTTGGTGAAGCCCCATCGGGTTGGCCTTCACTGGTTCCTGTCGCGAACGCCACATCTTTTCACACCGGACCGGTTTCCCTCCCACATCCGCTATGTCGAAGGCCGCTCGGTGTGCCTGTTCTCGTCCCAGGACCGTACGACGGTGAAGGCGGCCATCGGCGGGTCGCTGGGACAGCTGGAGGAGCCGATGCAAGCCAGGACTGCAGACCCTTGGGAGCGGGACGCGCTGTCTGAGGCGATCAGGCGTTACTACCCTGATCTCTGGCCGGACCCTGTTCGGTCCGAGTCCTATGCCGACGGATTTACCCCGGATGGCGACGGGATCGTGGGCCACCTGCCGGGAATGCCGAACCTCGCTTTCGCCGCAGGGTTCTCCGCCCACGGGTTCAAGATCGCGCCGGTCGTGGGCGCCGCCTTGGCGGACATCGTCGAAACAGGGACGACGGGGCTGCCGGTCGGGCACCTGCGCCCGAACCGCTTCAACGCTGTCGCCACGCCGGACACGATCGCGCCGGACGCCACCCGATGAGGACGCTGGTCAACGACCCCGGCGAAGTCGTGCGGGAGATGCTGGAAGGCTTTGCCGATGTGGTGTGCCCCGCGCACCGGGACGCCGCGTGAGTTCAGTGCCTCCCATCCCTTCTCCGCGCAGAAGTTGCTGTCCCAACGAAAGTCGAGGGCGGATGGTGCTCACGGCTCGTCGCTCCGAGCGAGGCCTGACATGATGCAGCAGGAACACGACTGCATCGTTGTGGGCGGCGGCTCGGCGGGCGCGGTTCTCGCGGCCCGCCTGAGCGAGAACCCGGCCTTTCGCGTGCTGCTCCTGGAAGCTGGCCAGGATCTGCGTACTGCGGACACCCCAGACCAAATCCGCATTCCGAACCCGATGCGGGCTATCGCGGATGACGACTTCCGGTGGCCCAGACTGATGGCGCGCCGCATGGAACAACAGGAGCCCAGGCTGCTGTGGCGCGGGCGGGCCATGGGCGGCAGTTCCACCATCAACGGCCAGATCGCAATCCGCGCGATGCCGGACGACCTGGACCGCTGGGCGGCGATGGGCTGCGCTGGTTGCGGCTGCGCGGGGCTGCGGGTGATCGACGCTTCCATCATGCCCGAAGTGCCTCGGGCCAACACGCACCTGATTACGGTGGCAATCGCCGAGCGGATGGCCGACCGGCTGAGGAGGGAGGCGGCATGAACGCCGAGGCCGTCGCATCCCGGCTGCTGCAGCAAGTGGGCGAGGTTCGGGCAAGGCTCGACCGGTTCCTCCGAATGCCCAGCGTCAGCGCCGACGCCGCCTATGCTCAAGGGATGCAAGCCACGCAGACGTTCCTGTTGGACTGGCTGCGCGAGATCGGGCTGCAGGACGTGCAGATGCTGGAGGGCGGCGGCCATCCGGCGATCTACGGTGCATGGACCGGCGCACCGGGCAGGCCCACGGTGCTGATCTACGGCCACTATGACGTGCAGCCGCCTGACCCGCTCGGAGAATGGCTGAGTCCGCCCTTCGCTCCCACCGAGCGCGACGGCTGTCTGTTCGCGCGCGGCGCATCCGACGACAAAGGCTCCACCACCATCGCGATTGCGGCGATTGCCGCTTTCCTGCAGCACGCCGGCGTCTGCCCGGTCAATGTCAAGCTGTTCATCGAGGGCGAGGAAGAAATCGGCAGTCCCAGCCTGCCAGCAGTCGTCGCGCGCTACGGCCACATGCTGCAGGCGGACGCGGTGATCTCGGCCGATGGCGGCCGGGCCAGCCCCACGATCCCGACCATCAACGTCGGCGCGCGCGGCAACGTCGGCATGGAGATTGTGCTGACCACTGCGGCCAAAGACCTTCATTCCGGCAAGTACGGCGGGGCAGTCCGCAATGCGCTGCACGAGATGGCAGCGTTGATCGCGACGCTGCACGACCGCGACGGGCGCATCGCCGTCGCCGGCTATCTGGACGCGGTGCCGGTGCCGACCGCGGCGCAGCGGCATGAGACCGCGGCCTTCGCGGTGGACGAAGCGGCGTTCTGCGCCGAGGTCGGGGCCGCACCGTTCGGCGAGCCGGGCTACACGTTGCGCGAGCGGCTGACGCTTCGTCCGGCCATTGACGTCAACGGCATGTGGGGCGGCTATACCGGCGCGGGCGCCAAGACGGTGATCCCGCGTGAAGCGCGGGCCAAGATCACCATGCGGCTGGTCCCCGGCCAGGACCTGTCAGCCGCGCGCGACTTGATGCGCGCGCATCTGGAAGCAAGGTGCGCCCCCGGCGTGCATGTGGCCATCGAGCCCGGCCAGCATGGATCCGCCGCCTCCAGCCTGCCCGGCGACCACCCGCTGGTGCATGTGGGCAGCCAGGTCCTCCACCGGCTGCTGGGGCAGCTCCCCGTGCCCGTACGGCTGGCGGCGACGGTGCCCATTACTGCTGTGTTCAAGCAGCTGCTCGGAATCGAGACGCTGATGTTTGGTTTCGGCTTGCCTGACGAGGACGTACACGCACCCAACGAATTCTTCCGGCTGTCCTCCTTGCCTCTGGGGCTGGAAGGATGGGTGATGCTGCTGGCCGCGCTCGGCGAGGTGGCGCTAGAGGCTTTCGGGGCACCACGCCTAACGTCTTCAGCACGAGCGGAGTAAGCGGCAATGCGACGGGTTCAGACAAGGGCAGGGGCGCAGCACGCCACGACCATGCACAGGCCAGGCCTGGCGGCCGGTCCCGCCGCGGTGGATCGCCGGGACCGCGCCCGTTCAGATCGGAGAAGCAAGTCACCCCGCTGGATCGCCGCCGCGCTGCTGGCGATGGCTCTGGGCGCCTGTCCGCGCGCCGCCGAAGCCGCTACGACGCTCAACGCGGTGCTGGAAGCGGAGATCGTCACGCTCGATCCTCATTTCACCGGCGCCTATATCAGCCGCACCTTCGGCTACATGGTGTTCGATACCCTGTTCGCTCCGGATAGCCAGGGCAACATGAAGCCGCAGATGGTCGAGACCTGGTCGGCTTCGGACGACAAGCTCGCCTGGCGGTTCACCCTGCGCGACGGGCTGCGCTTCCATGACGGCAGCCCGGTCACTGCCACCGACGTGGTCGCCTCCCTCAAAAGGTGGAGCACGCGCAACGCCCTGGGCGGGCGGCTTCTGGCAGCCACCGCCTCGCTGGAAGCCGCGGATGCCAAGACGTTCGTGCTGACTCTTCGCGCGCCCTATGGCCTCGTCATCGAGACTCTTGGGTCCACCTTGGGGCCGGCGCCGTTCATCATACCCTCACGTCTGGCAAGCACGCCGGGCGCGCAGCAACTGACCGAGATCGTCGGCTCGGGCCCGTTCGTCTACAGCAGGGACGACCATCTTACCGGCGATCACATGCTGCTGCATCGCAACCGGGATTACGCGTCGCGCGCCGAACCGAGCGACTTCCTGGCCGGCGGACGGCGCGTGGAGGTGGATGCGGTCGACATCCGCGTGATACCGGACGGTGCCACCGCCGCCGCGGCGTTGCAGCGGGGCGAGATTGACTACATGCAATACGCGCCGTTCGACCTCATACCATTGCTGCAGAAGGACCCCAAGATCACAGTGCTGAACTTCACCGGGCCGCAGATGTTCACGGGCCACTACCGGATGAACTTCGCGCAGAAACCCTTCGATGATCCCGCTATCCGTCGCGTCATGCAGGGCCTGGTGGACCAACAAGAGGTGCTGGATGGGCTGGGGCTGCAGCCCGCTTCCGCCCAGACCTGCGCGTCGTTCTTCATCTGCGGCTCACCGTATGCGGCGCCGAATCCGGATGCGCCGACTGACCACTCGATCGAGGCCGCACGCGCGGCGCTCGCTAGGACCAACTATCGTGATGAGCCTGTCGTGGTGCTGGTGGCCAGCGACATCGAGGTGCCCCGCGTCTCGTCCACCATCCTTGCCGACCGGCTCAAGCGCGCTGGATTCAACGTCGACGTTCAGGCGGTCGATTGGGCCACCTTGCTGCAACGCCGTGCGCAACGGAGCGGCTGGAATGTCTACGGCGTGCACGCCCTCGGCCTCGATCTGCAATCGCCGCTCACCAACTCGTCCATCAACTTCAATTGCCAAGATTCACCCAGCATTGGGTCGATGTGCGAGCAAAGGCTGATCTCGCTGTTCGACGATTTCGCAAAGGCCCCCACACGGGAAGCCCAGCAAGACGTGGCCAAGCAGATCCAGGCCGTCATTACGCAGGAGGCATTGGTCGTGCCCTATGGCCAATTCGCTCAGCCGGCCGCCTACCGCTCGAACGTAATCGACCTCATCCCGTCCGCCATCCCGCTGTTCTGGCACGTCCACAAAAACTGACGGCTGATGCGGCGCGGGCGCGATACGCTTGATGCCCAGTCTTGCTTGGCGAGAGCATTCAAAATCGTGGGGTCGCAATGCAGTGGACGGTGCGGCTGGAGGCGAGGACCAGCGCGGGCAAGGTGACGACGACGGAACTGGTGACGTTCAGCCGGCCGGGGGTGGTCAGCACGCTTGCCAGGGCTATTCAACGCTGTCCTCTTGCCGTCGCTGAATCCGCCCTGCAACACCTGAAGGTCGAAGTGCGGCGGCTGGTCGCGAGAGGGATTCCCGAGCCGGCCAATGTCTGACTTCTGCGGCGGCAACTGAGTTGGAGGTTGCCGTGGCTGCGTTTTCGCCGTTGTTGGATGTGCTGGCGGACGTTCCTGATCTGCGCAGGGCGCAGGGGCGGCTTTATAAGCTGCATAAGCTGCCCCATGTGCTTCTGTTCGCCATCCTGGCCATCGTGACCGGCTGCAACTCGTATCGCGGCATTGTCACCTTCATCGACATCCACCGCCGCAGGCTGAACGCGGCTTTCGGCCTGAACTGGCGCCGCGCGCCTGCACACTGCCGTCCGCTACATCCTCCAGGGGCTCGACCCGGCTGCGGTGGAGGCGGCGGCCTTCCGCCGCCATGCCGCGCTGCTGCAGGCAGCGCGCGCCACGCCTGGGCAAGGCAGCATTGCGCTGGACGGCAAGACGCTGCGCGGCAGTTTCGACAGGTTCAACGACCGTGCCGCGGCGCAGGTGCTGAGCGCGTTCGCCACCGACACCGCGCTGGTGCTGGCCCACGCCGACGTCGCCGAGAAGTCCAACGAGATCCCGGCGGCGCAGGCGCTTCTGGCCGAACTGGGCCTTGCCCCCGGCGCCATCGTCACGCTCGATGCCCTGCACTGCCAAAAAAACCTAAGTCGGCAAAGTTAGCTGGCATGCTTGTTGTTCGAGGCCGGCCAGGTAAGCATCCGGGTCGCGGCGGAACCGGGTGCGCAGCGTCCGCGCATACCGTCGCCGATCAAGACGGCGGCGCAGTTCCATCCACGTATCCCGGCTGACCCGGCCCAACTCGCGCGCAGCGATTGGGCGCAGCCGCGTGGCAGTGGCCGCGATCAGCCGCACCTCGCCGCGCAGCACGGCTGCGGGCGACGCTGACTTGCGCCCAGATGCCCGGCGCTCGTGGTAGCGCTGCGCGCCGAACAGCTGCTCGAGGTCGTTGTTGGTGCGCGGCAGACCGGGCACGGCGTAGCAGTGGAACAGCCCAGGCCGGTAGCTGCGGGCCACCTTGCGGAAGTGCCCGACGGTGTCAGCGAGCGCTCCTGCCTTGCCACGGTGCCGGTGCATGGCGGCGAGCAGCCCGTCGAAACAGCGTCGGACGACACTGGCGCCCTCCTCATTGTGGTTGTTCAGGATGTGTGCGGCCTGATGCACCCAGGCATAGGCGCGTTCGATGTCTGGCCAGAACGCTGCCGTGCGCTCCAAGCCGCGGCCGATCAGCTGACGCAGCCGCGCGAGCTGCGGGGAGTTCTGCCCCCTTTGGCGGTGCGATCCAGACTCGCCGCCACTTTCTCCAGCCGTCCCTTGAGCTTCAGGCCTGATGCCGCCAGCGGCGCCCTGCCATCGTCGGTGATGGCGCTGCGCACGGCGGCACAGTAACCGCGCACCACCTCGGCCTCGGCGTCGTCGCGCTTCTCCACCGCGCGCTCGACCGGGCGGACGCCACGAACCTGCTTCTTCAGTTCCACCTTCGCGTGGCGGTCGGCCTCGAACACCGGCAATGCCGCCTAGCGGAGGAAATGAAACTGGCAAAGCTGGTGCGGCACGCCGGGCAGGGCGCGTTCCACAGCACGCCGGATCGAGGTCTGCCCGTCGCTGACTACGCCGTCGACCGGCACGCCGACCGCGTCCGCGACCTCGCGCAGCAGAAGCGCGAGGTCGTCGGCCGTGCCGGACAGCAGGCTGCGCGCGAGCAGCACCTCGCCCGCAAGGCAGTCGCGCACCACCCATAGCACCTCGTGGCCGACATCCGGCTGCATGCCGTCCAGCGCGAGGATGACCCGCTCCTGGCTCGCCAGCACGCCCTGCAGCCACGATGACGCGGACCTGGACGGCTCCGGGGCAAGCGGCTTGGCCGCGATGCTGGCAGAACGCACCGGAGTTGCAGCGAAGCGCATACGCGGCCGTGTTGCACGGATCAGAGGTGTGGGCGCAGTTACCCCAGCCCGTTTGG
>CAXTUQ010000141.1:0-11271 GCA_964247405.1 uncultured Acetobacteraceae bacterium | reverse complement strand
GCCAAACGGACCGCAAGCGGATCACACCTCAGCCACGCCAGGGAGCACATCAGAGTCAGCAGTCGTGGCAATTGGTATGATACCGGTTGTTCCTTGGGCGACCGGTATGACCGCCGCTGCCTGCTGACGGGCCGCCCATGGTGGCCGCCCGCCCCCTACTGCGACGGGGCCTGCGTGTCGGCAATCAGCGTCCTGATCCGGCTGGCCAGCGCCTCCATCGCGAACGGCTTGGTCAGCACGTGCGTGCCGGGGTCGAGGTGGCCGTGGCTGAGCACGGCGTTCTCGGCATAGCCCGTGATGAACAGCACCTTCAGCCCGGGCCGCACGGCCCGCGCCGCGTCCGCCACCTGCCGCCCGTTCATGTGGGGCAGGCCCACGTCGGTCACGAGCAGGTCGATCCGGGCGTCCGAGTGCAGCACGCGCAACCCCGCCGGCCCGTCCGCCGCCTCGATGGCGGTGTAGCCCAGGTCTTCCAGCACCGCCGTCACCAGCATGCGCACAGTCGGCTCGTCATCGACCACCAGCACCGTCTCGCCCTGCTCGGCGCGCGGCGCCTCCGACAGCTCGGCCGCGCGTTCCGTCGCTGCGGCGTCGCCGAGATGCCGCGGCAGGTACAGGCACACCATCGTGCCCTGCCCCACCTCGGAGTAGATGCGCGCCTGCCCGCCCGACTGCCGCGCGAAGCCGTAGATCATCGACAGGCCCAGGCCGGTACCCTGGCCGATGGGCTTGGTGGTGAAGAAGGGGTCGAAGGCCTTGGCGGCCACCTCCGGGGTCATGCCGGTGCCGGTGTCGGACACGCACAGCGACACGTACTGGCCCGGCGACAGGTCCCGCTCCGACGCCGCGCGCTCATCCAGCCAGCGGTTGCCGGTCTCGATGGTCAGCTTGCCGCCGTCCGGCATCGCGTCGCGGGCGTTGATGCACAGGTTCAGCAGCGCGTTCTCAAGCTGGCTCGGGTCCACCAGCGTGGTCCACAGCCCGCCCGCCGCCACCATCGGCTCCATCGCGATCCCCGGGCCAATGGTACGCCGGATCAGCTCCTCCATTCCCGCCACCAAGCGGTTCACGTCGGTCGGCTTGGGGTCCAGCGTTTGCCGGCGGGAGAAGGCCAGCAGCCGATGCGTCAGCGCCGCCGCGCGCCGGGCCGCCCCTTGCGCGGCGTTGACGTAGCGGTCCACCTCCTGGATGCGCCCCTGGGCCATGCGGGTCTGCAGCAGCTCCAGGCTGCCGATCACCCCAGTCAGCAGGTTGTTGAAGTCGTGCGCCAGCCCGCCCGTGAGCTGGCCCACCGCCTCCATCTTCTGCGATTGGCGAAGCTGCTCCTCAAGCTCCCGCTGCTTCGTCGTCTCGATGCCGACGCCGGTCCGGCGCACGGCGCGCCCCTCGCCGTCGAAATACGTGTGCCCGCGGGACAGCACCCACCGGGTGGAGCCGTCGGGATGGCGGATGCGGTACTCCAGCTCAAGGTCGCCGCTGCGGACGGCTCCCGCAGCCATGAAAGCCTTCAGCCGGGGCAGGTCGTCCGGATGGACATTGGCCAGGAACGTGCTCCGCTTGATCCCGGCCGCCGCAAGTTCGGGGTCCACGCCGTACAGCGCCGAGATGGCGGCGTCGCAGGTGAAGCGGTCGTTTACCACGTCGAAGGTCCAGACGCCGACGCCGCTCACGGCCGAAAGGGCGAGGCGGGTGAAGTCCTTGGAATCGTGCAGGGCCTGCTCAAGCGCCGCCTCCGCCCGGACGCGCTCCGTCACCTCGTAGCCGCCGACGAAGATGCCGGCCACCGTTCCCGCGTCGTCCCGGATCGGATGGTAGAGCAGGTCGATGAAGCGGTCCCTCGCCTCTCCCTGCAGCCGGATCGGCATCGCCCGGGCCTCGAACCGCTCGCCCGTCTCATAAACGCGGTCCAGCAGCTCGTGGAAGCCTTGCCCTTCCAGTTCGGGGAACACTTCGCGCACGGTGCGGCCGAGGAAGTCGCGCGGGCCGGAAATCTCGACATAGGCCGCGTTGACATACCGGTAAGCGTGGCCAGGCCCGGCGAGCACGGCCACGAAGCCCGGCATGTTCTGGAACATCAGGCGCTGCCGCTCGGCCTCGGCTGCCACCTGCCGCTGGCTCAGCACCTGCGCCGTCGTTTCCGTGCAGACGACCAGGACGCCGCCGATCCCGCCTGGCGCCTCCTCGTCGGCGATCGGGCTGTGGCCGTAGGTCCAGTAAACGTCGTCCCGCTGTCCGTTCCGCGTGATCGGGACAAGCTGGTTCTCGTGCCAGGTGGCGCCGTTCCCGCTCAGGACCTGCTCGATCTGCGACCCGATGACGGGCCAGATTTCGGCCCAAACCTCGCGGGCGGGACGGCCGAGCGAACCCGGATGGCGTTCCGGCCCGATGGACTGCCTGTAGGCGTCGTTGTAGAGACAGATGCTCTCCGGTCCCCAGAAGATGTACATCGGATGCCGGGTGTTGAGCATCAGGCGCACCGCCGTCCGGAGGCTCTGCGACCATTGGCCGGGATGCCCGAGCGGCCCCGCGGCCCAGTCATGCGCGCGGATCAGCGCGCCCATCTCGCCGCCGCCCGTCAGAAGTGAGGCTGCAACGGGCATGCGGACGGTCCCATCGGGGCTGGGGCCATCGGCGCGCGCCTTGCGATGATCGTTGAAGCCCAGCTCGCGTTCTTCGAGCAGGCGCAAGGCGGCCCGCACCACCTCGCTCACGTTGCCGTAGCGCCCTGATGCGAGGCGCTCAGCGATGAAGGCGTGCAGCTCCGGCGTGATGGAGGCGTTGAGGGCGCGACGCGCTGTCATGGCGGTGATCGTAGCCGCGTCACAACAGTTCTTACAGTCATCTTATGTGACAACCCCGGCCCGGCGCCGACCGGGCGGCGGTCAGGGCAGGCCGGCTGCCATCCCGTCCCGCTGCGGATCAGCGCCGCCTTCCAGCACCCCATCGAACAGGCTGATCCCATGCACCCCGGCGAACGCATAGCTCAGCGCGGACCGCTTGACCGGATACCCCATCGCCTCCAGCGCGCGCTGCACGTCGCGCGGGATGCGGTTGCTGATATCGACGATGTCGCTGGTTGCCACGAAGCGCGGGGCACTGACCGCCTCCTGCATCCCCATGCCCCAGTCCAGCACGTTCAGCAGCACCTGCAGCACGGCGGGCGTGATCCAGGTGCCGCCGGGCGCCCCCAGCGTCAGCACCGGGCGCCCGTCCCGGTAAACGACCGACGGGCACATGGAGGCGAAGCGGCGCTTGCCCGGCGCGATGGAGCCGGCACGGCCGGGCCGCGGGTCGAACACGCTCATGCAGCCGTTCAGCATGAACCCCGTGCCCGGCGGGATCACGCCGGAAGGGATGCCGAGCGAGTGGGTCAGCGACACCACCATCCCGTCCGCATCGACGCAGGACACATGCGTGGTCTCCCGCGCGTCGCCCTGGGGCGATGCACTCTGGCCCATGCGGGGCACCGACGCCTTCTCCCCCCGGCGGATCGCGGCGGCGCAGGCGTCGGCGTAGCCGTCCGACAGCAGCCGGTCCAGCGGGGGCGGCACGAAACGCGGGTCGCTGATGTGCGCATCCTTGTCCCGCGCGGCAACCTTCATCGCCTCCGCCACGGTCCGGACGTACTCGGAACTGTTGTGGCCCAGCGCCGGAAGGTCGAAGCGTTCCAGGATGCGCAGCATCTCCGCCACCATCACGCCGCCGCCGGGTGGGCGGTTGGTGGCGATGTCGTAGCCGCGATAGGCGACGTGCAGCGGCTCCTGCTGCTCCGGCGCGAAGCCTGCGAGGTCCGCCGCGGTCAGCAGGCCGCCGTGCCGCTCCATGTCGGCGACGATGCGCCGGGTCAGCGCGCCGCGGTAGAAGGCGTCGGCGCCGTCCTGCGCCACCTCGCGCAGCGTTGCCGCCAGGTCCGGGTTGCGGATCGTTTGGCCGATGCGGGGATAGGCGCCGTCCGGCCCCAGGTAGATGCGCCGCCCGTCCTCCGACACGCCGAGCTTCTCGCCGTAGTTCATGCGGCCGTACTGCCGCTCATCCTGGGTGAACACGGTGTGGTTGTGCGGGCGGACCAGCCAGCCGTCCTCCGCGAGGGCGGTCGCCGGCTCGAACAGGGAGGCCCAGGGGCGGCGGCCGAAGCCGGCATGGGCCTGCGACAGCACGGCGAGGATGCCGGGCACCGTCACCGCCGCGTGGCCGCACTCGTTGACGAAGCCGCGCAGGATGAAGCCGAAGCCGTCCCGCGATTCGCCCAGCACCCGGTCGGCCCACATCGCCTCCGTGCAGGCCTGCGGGCACCCGCCCTGCCCGTCCAGCACGAGTTGCGCGCCGGTGCGCGGGTCGTAAAGGTGCAGCACGCCGAAGCCGCCCAGGCCCGACATCAGCGGGTCCACCACCCCTTGCGCCAACGCCGCCGCGACCGTGGCGTCCAGCGCGTTGCCGCCGTCGCGCAGGACGGACAACCCGGCCTCCGCCGCCTCCGGCTGCGCCGCCACGACCATCGCGCGGGCGGCGGGCACGCGGCGGCGCGGGCGCGGGGCCGTCACAGCACGCCCTCCCGGCCCAGTTCCTCGATCTCCCGCTCGCCATAGCCGGCGTCCAGCAAGACCGCGCGCGTATGCTCGCCCAGCGCCGGGGCGGGGGAATGCACCGCCCCGGGGGTTTCGGACAGGATCGGCGCAACATGGTGCATCGGCAGCGCCCCGGCCTCCGCGTCGGGATAGCTGGCTAGGACGCCCCGCCTGGCGACGTAGGGGTGCTGCACCAGGTCCGCGATGTCCAGGATGGGTCCCACCGTCACGTCGGCGCGGGCGAAATGGTCCAAGGCGTCCTCCCTTGTCAGCCCGGCGATGAACCCGGCGATGATGGGATCAAGCAGGTCGTCATTCTGCACCCGCAACTCGTTGGTGGCGAAGCGGGGGTCGTCGATCAGGTCGGGCCGGCCGATGGCGCGGAACAGGCGCTCCACCACGGCCTGCATGGACGCGGACAGCGGGTCGAACAGCGTCAGGTTCACGACCTGCCCGGCCCCGCCCGTCTGCTCCGCGGCCCGCAGCGCCATGAAGGTGGCGGAGGCGCCGGAATGCCCGGCCATCATGTCGGCCAGCGCCAAGGGCGGCAGCACCGGCGGGCGGTCCGCGAACCCGTTCAGCGCGGCGAAGCCCGACATGCCCTCCACCAGCGTGCCGGAACCCGGCTTGTCCCGATACGGCCCGGCCTGGCCCCAGCCGGAGATGCGGACGATCATCAGCCGCGGATTGGCCGCCAGCAGCACCTCCACGCCCAAGCCCCAGCGTTCCAGCGTTCCGGGCATACACCTTCCAAAACAGGCTCATCCCCTCGACCCGCCAGCTCCGCAAGTCGTCGCCCGCGCCGGGCCGTTCCACCTTGATGACCTCCGCGCCGAAGTCGGCGAGGATGTGGGTCAGCATGTTGCCGGCGATCAGGCGGGACAGGTCCAGCAGCCGGACCCCGGTGAGCGGGCCGGCGGGCACGCGATGGTATTGGGCCTGCCGCACCGTTGTTCTCCCTCCCACGCCCAGCCCGATTGTCCGCACCCTGCGCCGCGCCGGCAAATAACGTTTGGCGATACCGGGCCATAAGCGCATCCTATGCTTCGGACCGGCACGGGCATGGCATGACCCTCACGCAACTGCGCTACTTCCTCGCTGCCGTGCAGGCGGGCAGCATCTCCCGCGCCGCCGCGCAGGTCCGCGTCGCCCAGCCCGCCTTGTCCCAGCAGCTTGGCCTCTTGGAAGCGGAGTTCGGCCAGGCGCTGCTGCTGCGCCACGCCCGGGGGGTCACGCCAACGGAGGCGGGTCGCCGCCTGCGGGAACGGGCGACGGAGATCCTGCGCCAGGTGGAGCTGACCCGGGACGAGCTGGCGGTGGATGCCAGCTCGCCGGTCGGCGCCGTGGCGCTCGGCATGGCGACCGCGGCCAACATGGCGTTTTCCTTGGAGGTGCTGACCCGCGTGCGGGCGCGCTTCCCGCGCATTCGCCTGCACCTGGTCGAGAGCATGAGCGGCTTCCTGCGCGAATGGACGGAGCGGGGTCGGCTCGACCTGTCGGTGCTGTATGAAGCGCCGCGCAGCCCCGGCCTGCGGCTGGAGCCGCTGCGGGAGGAGGAGCTGCTCCTGGTCGCCTCCCCAGCCTTCGCCGCCGGGTTGGGGGAGGCGTTGGCGTTCAAGCGCCTCGCGGCGCTGCCGCTGGTGCTGCCCGCGCCCGCCCACGGGTTGCGCATGCTCGTTGACCGCAAGGCGCACGAGGCCGGCATCGCGCTCGACATCCGCCATGAAGTCGATTCCACCTACACGATCAAGCGGCTGGTGGCCCAGGACGCCGGGTGCAGCATCCTGTCGCGCCACGCGATGCAGGAGGAACTGGCGGCCGGCACGCTCGCGGCGGTCCGCATCGGGCCGCCGGGCATCCCGCGCTCGATCCAGCTTGCCTTGCACCCGGGGCGCGCGGCGGACCCTTCCGTGGCGGCGGTCCGGGAGGTCGTGCGGGAGGTCGTGGCAGGGGACGCCTGACCATCGGTTTTAATTATGGCTTGCGCGCGGGGCGCGGTTCTGAAAGGGTTTGGGGCGTCCCGCCCCGAAGGCCATGGAGTGCATGCATGTCGGCTGCCCCCGCAAGCGTTGCATTTGACCGCGTGCGCCAGGCCGCCGATCCCCGTGCCGTATCGCTGTTCGAGAACGCGCTGGTCTGGGACATGACGCTGCCCTGGGGCGCGCCCTGGGCCAACTACGAGACGGTGCTGCCCCGCTTCGCCGCGGCAGGCATCGGCGCGATCACGCTCACCGTGCAGAACCTGCCCGGCGCCGACCTGCGCACCGCCGTCACCTATGTGGCCCGCGTCCGCGCCGAGGTCGCGCGCCGGGCCGACCGCATGAGGATCTGCTTGGACGTGGCCGCCATCCGCCGGGCACGCGCCGACGGCGTGCTGGCGCTGGTGCTGCAGCACCAGGACGGCACCCCGCTGGGCAGCATGCCAGAGATGGTGGAGGTGTTTCACGCCCTCGGCATCCGCTGCATGTTGCCGGTGTATAACGGCAAGAACATGCTCGGCGACGGCTGCGCCGAGCGCACGGACGAGGGCCTGACCCGGCTCGGCCAACAGGTGGTGCGGGAGATGCTGCGGGTCGGCGTCATGGTGGACGCGACCCACGTGGGCGTGCGCAGCAGCCTGGACATGGCGGAGCTGTGCGCGGCGGCGGGCAAGCCGCTGATGATCACCCACAGCAACATGCACGCGGTGTATCCGCACTACCGCAACGTTTCCGACGAGCAGGTGCGCGCCGCGGCGGCCACCGGCGGCGTGGTCGGCATCAACGGCTTGGGCGAGTTCCTGCCCGACACGGACGCCGGCAGCGAGGCGATGTTCCGCCATCTCGACCACCTCGTGACGTTGGTGGGGCCGCGCCATGCCGGGCTGGGCCTCGACTTCCTCGACGACCCGGCGCGCTTCTGGGCCAGCGTTCGGGCGGAGGCGTTCCGCTGGCCGCCCTTGCCGTTCGGGCGGGAGCGGGTCGATACGCGCTTCGCCGGGCCGGAGCAGGCGTTGGAGCTGTGCGACATGATGGTGCGCCGGGGCTGGCCGGACGAGGCGGTGCGCGGCGTGCTGGGCGAGAATTTCCTGCGCGCCGCCGGGGAAAGCTGGGGCGGATGAGCGACATGACCGATACGGCCCGCGCCCTGACCCGGGACGCCCTGGTGTGGGACAACACGCTGCCCTGGGGTCCCGACTACGCGGATGCGGAAACCCTGCCCCGCTTCCACCGGGCCGGCATCGACCTGATCAGCCTGTCGGCGATGGGGCCGGAGGCGATGCTGGACGGCACGGTGCGCCAGATCGCCCGCGTGCGCGCCGCCATCCAGCGGGAGCCGGACCGCTACGCCCTGTGCGGCACCGCCGACGACATCCTGGCCGCCAAGGCTGCCGGAAAGCTCGCCCTCGTGTTCAACCTCCAGGAAACGGACATGCTGGAGGGACGGATCGAGATGGTGCAGGCCTACTACGACCTGGGCGTGCGCCACATGCTGCTCGCCTACAACGCCCGCAACCACGTGGGCGACGGCTGCGGCGAGCGGACCGACGGCGGCCTGTCGCGCTGGGGGCTGGAGGTGGTGGCCGAGATGAACCGGGTGGGCATGATGGTGGACGGCACCCACACCGGCCACCGCACCACGATGGATGCGATGGCGGCCTGCACGGCGCCGTTCATCTTCTCCCACTGCAACGCGCACGCGGTGTATCCGCACTACCGCAACATCCGCGACGACCAGATCAAGGCCTGCGCCGCCACGGGCGGGGTGGTCGGGCTGAACGGCCTCGGCGAGTTCCTGGACGATGATCGGGCGACGAGCGCCTCGATCTTCCGCCACCTCGACCACATGGTGCAGTTGGTCGGCGCGGCGCACGTCGGCCTCGGCCTCGACTACGTCCGCAACGAGGCGCGGTTCTGGGCCTGGGTACGGGATAACGCGCATATGTGGCCGGCCGGGCCGAACAACCGCACCGGCTCCGCCTTCGCGCAGCCGGAGCAGGTCGAGGAGCTGACGGAGGCCATGCTGCGGGCGGGCTACCCGGAGGACGCCGTGCGCGGCGTGCTGGGCGGGAACTGGCTCCGCGTGGCGCGGCAGGTTTGGCGGTGATGCGCCGCCGTCTCGCCGCGGCGCTGGCGCTCCTGCTGGCCGGCCCGGCGGCGGCCTGGGCGCAGCATGACCCCGATCAGCTCGTCATGGGCGTGCGCGCGCCCATCGTGACCCTCGACCCCGCGGTGTCGGGCCTCGGCACGATGCACGGCTATTACCAGAACATCTTCGATAGCCTGGTGATGCACGACGCCCGGGCGCAGAGCATTCCCGGCCTAGCGACCAGTTGGCGGGTGGTCGATGACCTGACCTGGGAGTTCAAGCTGCGGCCCGGCGTGAAGTGCCACGACGGCACCGACTTCGACGCGCAGGCGGTGGTGGGCAACTTCAAGCGTCTCCCCACTGTGCCGAACAGCGACAATTTGACCGCCGGCAAGCTCCGCCCGGTCAAGGACGTGGAGATCGTGGACCCCAGCACGGTCCGCATCCACACCGCCATGCCCTACCCCGGCCTGCTGGCGGTGATGCCGGAGGTGCATATGCTCTGCGGCAGCGCGCTCGCCCGCAATCCCACGTCGGACAGCATCAACAGCGGGCGCGACGCGGTCGGCACCGGCCCGTTCCGCAACGTGCGCTGGACCCGGGGAACCGGGTGGGAGCTGGAGCGGTTCGACGGCTGGTGGGGCGACAAGTCGCCGTTCCCGCGGGTCACGATCCGCGAAATCCCGAACGACGCGTCGCGCATGGCCTCGCTGCAGGCCGGGGACATCGACGTGGCCGACTACATCCCGCCGCTCGACGTGAAGCGCCTGTCCGCCGACCCGGCACTTCAGGTGTTCCGCACCCCGGGGACGCGGACGATGTTCCTGGGCATGGACACGATCCGGGAGCAGGCGCCGTCCGTGACCGATGCCGCCGGCAAGCCGCTGCCCAAGAATCCGTTCCGGGATGCCCGGGTGCGCCACGCCTTGGCGCTCGGCATCAGCGAGGACCTGATCCTCGGCCGGGTCATGGAGGGCCTGGCGCTCAAGGCGACGCAGGCGATGCCGGACGGCATGGGCGGCTTCGCCGACGTGCCGCCCACGCCGTACGACCTCAAGCAGGCGAAGGTGCTGCTGGCCGAGGCCGGCTACCCCGACGGCTTCCGCGCCACGCTGAACTGCCCCAACGACCGCTACGTCAACGACGCCGCCATCTGCCAGGCCATCGGCGCGATGCTGGCGCGGGTCGGCGTGCAGCTCCAGGTCGAGGCGATGCCGACCAACGTGTACATGCCCCGGCTGACCGGGCTGGAGTTCGGCCTGTATCTCCTGGCCTGGGGCAACAACGCCGGCGACGCCGCGTCCCTGCTGCGCGACGTGATGGAAACGCGGGACCGGGCGAAGGGCACCGGCTCCTGGAACATGGGCGTCTCGATGCCGGACCTGGACGAGAAGATCGACCGCTCCACCACCACGATGGACCTCCAGTTGCGGAACCGGGAGATGGCGGAGGTGATGCGCGCCTTGATCGAGCGGCAGGCCTACGTGCCGCTGCACACGCAACTGGTGATCGTGGCCGCCCGGAAGGGTGTCGCCTACCAGCCCAACGCGGACGAGGCGACGCGCGCCATCGACGCCCGGCGGCAATAAGGACAGGCGAAGGGTGCCCGGCTTCCTGCTGCGGCGGCTGGGACAAGGCGTCGCCGTGGTGCTGGCGCTCAGCCTGCTCGCCTTCGCGGCGCTTTACGCGGTCGGCGACCCGGCCAGCATCCTGCTCGACCCGCAATCGACGCCAGAGGACGTGGCCCGCTTCCGGGCCGCGATGGGGTTGGACCAGCCGCTCTGGCGCCAGTACGCCTTGTTTCTGTGGCGCGTGCTGCATGGGGATTTCGGCGTGTCCTTCGTGTTCCGGGACAGCACCGGGCGGATCATCATGGAGCGGCTGCCGGCGACGCTGGAACTGGCCGGCTGCGCGATGCTGCTCGCGCTGGGCGTGGGTGTCCCGCTCGGGGTGATTGCCGGCGCCACGGCGCCGTCCCGCTTCGACCGCGCGGCGATGACCGGGTCGATCCTGGGGTTCAGCCTGCCGACGTTCTGGATCGGCCTCATGCTGATCGTGGTGTTCGCGGTCAAGCTGGGCTGGCTGCCCGCGTCCGGGCGCGGCGCCACGGTCGATGTGGGCGGCGTGCGCTTGTCGTTCCTCACCCTCGATGGGCTGCGCCACCTGGCGCTGCCGGCGCTCAACCTGTCGCTGTTCCCGATGGCGCTGGTGCTGCGGCTCACCCGGTCCGGCGTGAAGGAGGCGATGGGCCAGGACTTCGTGCGCTACGCCCGCGCCAAGGGCGTCCGCCCGATGCGGCTGCTGTTCGTGCACGTCTTGAAGCGCGTGGCCGTGCCGATCGTCACCGTGTCCGGCTTGCAGCTCGGCAACCTGATCGCCTTTTCCGTCGTGACCGAAAGCGTGTTCGCCTGGCCCGGCACCGGCAAGCTCGCCATCGACAGCATCAACCAACTCGACCGCCCAGTGGTGGTGGCCTACCTGATGATCACCGCGCTGCTGTTCATCCTGATCAACCTCGGCGTCGATCTCGCCTATGCGCTGCTGGACCCGCGCGCCCGGCGGACGGCATGAGCGAAGTCGCGGCGCCCGCCGCGTCGCGCGTGCCGCACCGGCTGGGGTCGTTGTGGCGGGCCTACGC